>JAITQJ010000376.1 GCA_031288955.1 Planctomycetaceae bacterium
CTGTCGTAAAACGGTGTAAAAATAACGCTGCTCAATCCCATCGAAAGCCACGGTTCGCTATCAACTGCCGCCAGACACACCGCATCCGATTTGCCGGGGTCTGGTTTGATTTGATTCCAAAAATCAGGCGGTATCGAAAAAACGGTATCCTCTATTTCGAGATTGACCTGACTTAAAAGTATCATCTGCTGGTCGGTAAAATTGATTTCAAAGACCGCACCGATTTCGATTTGCATTATATCGGCGATACCTTCGGCGATTGCCTGAAACAGCGATTGATTATCCTGCACCGCATACGCATCTTTGGCGTAATCGTGCATTCGGGAAAACCTTTCAAGCATCACGTCAAGTTTATACTGAACGGTGCGCAGATTTTGAGACACGAGTTCGCCGCGTGCCGTTTTTTGACGGATCGTTTCTAACTCCTGCTCCAAGACCCGGATTTGCTGTTCCTTGTTTTCCGACATTTCGGCGGCGGCGGCTCTCTGCCTCTGCTTGCTGGTTACCCGTTTTGCTCAACTATAATGGACGCAAAACATATTGAGCAATGAGGAAAGCGAACTGCTGTTGCCCTCCTGAAATACTTTGCTGACCTGACAATCAACGACGGGACCTTTTTGCGGACACACCAACACTTTAGACAGTTGCGACCGCAACTTCATCAGCGGCTCTAAACTGGGACGTTTCAAGTCGGCAGGACTTTCGACGACCAGTATCAGCGTGCGTTTACGTACATCGGCAATCAATTGCGTTGTCGAAACCAGATGGTCGTTCTTTTCTGACATAAAAGAGTCAACCTGAAATTTCGCTTTTTGTGCATCAACCAAATCGCCGCCCATACCGTAAATGATAGCGTGGTCGGAAAATGCCTCGTTGTTTAGTTCATCGAACGTCGTCATAAAAGAGGAGAAGCCTTTTTTGATAACCATAATGTTCACATCAAACATTACGGTTCCTTCACGCTGGTGTAATTCGGCATTAAGTCCCTTTCTGTGTCCGACGTTTTTTATTGTATTTCGTATGTCGATAAACCGGGCGGTATTGACCCCGTTTACACCGGCAATGTCGAAAAAATCTTCGGTAAAGATGAACGTAAATTGCCTTCCGACCCGTGTCAGGCGTTTGACAAAATCCTCAATATTGCTTGCCATAGTTGCTATCTTTGAACGCTGCACCCGTTATTCTATCACAACAACGGTACAGCCGCAACGTGTCAGCCGCCGAACATTCTGCCGCTTTGATACACCAATACGGCAACGGTTATCGCCAAGACGTTGGTGTATAACATCGCTATTAACATATAGCGGATATAACCTGTCTCACGCCATATCATTACACACGTTGCGATGCACGGATTGTAAAACATCACAAATAACAGCAGCGAAAACGCCTTCAGCGGCGACCAACCCGGCTCCGTTTGCAGTTTTGCCGCAAGACCTTGTATTGCTGCATCCTCATCTGATACTTCCGCCTCTTCGGTAACGGAATCTCCGCCGGAAACAGGGATTGTAACTTCCGCCTCTGCGTTTACTGCCTCCGTCTCTTCTTTATCTTTTGCTTCAATGCCGTACATCGTTGCCATTGTACTGACGATGACTTCCTTTGCGGCGAAACCGCCGATTAACGCCACGTTATCCCGCCAATCAAAACCGGCATATTTTGATACCGGTTCCAATGCTTTGCCGAGCGTTGCCGCATACGATTTTTGCAGCGAATCAGGTTCACTTCCTGCCGGAAAATACATCAACGCCCAAAGACAGACGTTTATTGCCAAAATAATCGTTCCCGCCTTTTTGACGAACCACCAACTTTGCAGACCGGACGTAAACAGCACATCCCGAAGCGTCGGCATCTGATACGACGGCAATTCGATAATCAGCGGCGACGATTCTCCTTTGATAAGCACCCTGCTTATCAGCGATGCTGCCAGCAGCGCAGCCGCCCAGGAAACCAAAATGAACGCCGCTAACATCGGTCCTTTGTATTGCAGAAAAAACGCCGAAATCAGCAGCGCAAAGACGGGGACTTTCGCACCGCAGTTCATCAGCGGAATCACCAGTATTGTTAAAATACGCTCCCGCTGTTCCCGCATTGACCGTGTTGCCATCACCGCCGGCAGCGCACAGCCGCCGACAATACCGCCGGCAAGTATCATCGGTAAAATACTTTGCCCGTGAAGTCCAAAGAAACGCATTATCCGGTCTAACACAACGACAACGCGGGCAATGTAGCCGCTCTGTTCAAGAAACGACATAAACAGGAATATAAAAAATATCGTCGGTACGAACGTCAATACACCGCCGATGCCCGCAACAACACCGTCGTAAAGCAAACTATGAATCCAGCCGGTTTGTAACGCACTGAAACAGTCAAGCAGTGCCGGTATCCAAACGCTAAACACGGAATCGACCGCACCGAGCGGCGTGTTCCATTCAAAACCGCCGCTTTCACTAACCCAGGGAAACCAGGTAAAACCGTCCGCAAGATTAAAGGCGGCTTCAAACATCAGAAACATTATCGCGGCAACACTTATCAAGCCGAAGACGGGATGACAGAAAAACCGGTCAAGCGAATCGCTGTTGCGGCGGGGTTTTGATGCCCGATGAACAACGGCTTGTTCAACGGTTTCGGCTTGCTGCTTGCGGGCGGCGGCGATTGTTTTCATCGGGGAATCGCCGAACGAAGCGGTATAATCTTCGACTTTTTTGATGCACGCATCAAGTAAATCTTCCCAACCGGCAGAGTGTAAATGATGCTGAATAATCCGGCGGGCTTCGCGGTCATTTTCAAGCAGTTTGACGGCAAGCCAGCGCGTCGGAAAGTCCTGTACAATCGGCGTGTGTTCGGCAAGCGTCTTATCGATTTCGTTTATCAGCGGTTCGAGTGCGCCGTAATCTATCCGCCACTCCGCTGCTGCCGGT
>JAITQJ010000305.1 GCA_031288955.1 Planctomycetaceae bacterium
CGCTTAAACTTTCCCACAAACCCCGCAATATTCTCTACTTCGGCGGCAGAGAGTTCTGCGTCTTCTGTTTCTGTTTCTTCGCTCTGCGGCTTTTTCCTGTCGAATTTCGGTAAAAAATCACCTATCGTGAACGCTTCACCGTCATTCCGCTCGCCTCCGGCGGACAGCGTAATGCAGTGCATCAGCATTGCAAAATTCAGGTCAAAACGCTCGTGTCCGCCCGGACCGTGAATGTAAAAAAAATAACGCCACGATGCCGCTTCCCTCGCCGACATTCTGCTCTGCAATTCGGCGACCGTACAGCCGCCGATAGACAGAGCGAGTTTGTGCCAGAAAAGGAAATCGGCATCACCGGTCAGTTTTTTAACAGTTCCTCTTCGTCCTCTTCGCTGTATCCGTTGAGTTGCGTTGCGAATATCCTTGTAATAGGAGTTGATGGTGCTGCCGTTCACGCCAACCAATCCCGGCGCAGATACCGCTGTAATGTCCCCGCAATATCTGCGGCTGCTTTTAATGACTTAACCAGTGATAACGCATAGACTTATAATATATCTACACACGAGATGCTTGTCTAGAGACAAAATGGAAATTGCCGTAAACGATTGCAAAATGAATAATAAGGAATGTATAATGAGGATACGGTTTTAGAAAGAAACGGAGGTTCCACGATGAGTATTGCCTTTAGTCCTGTAATGCCGAGTACGGCTAATGACTCGCGGGCTAGCGAACGGACTACAGAATCCGCCGAACGGGCAGCCAACGCCCAAGGTGTCGGAGGCGATGACAAAGAAAGTCAAGCCGCTTCCAACGAACGGGATGCAGACGGCAGACAAGCGTGGCAATGGAACCGCCGGCAACCCAAACGGGACGGCGAAACCGAACATAAAGTTCACGATTTAACCGGCAAAACCGGCGCAACACTTGACCTGGACGGATAATATAACCGTACCTCATACCGCGGCGGATCCATCAAGTTTCTTTTCTTCCTGTATTGCCAATTCGTCTTCAAGCCCCTCAAATTCCGGCTTGTCCGCCGAAATAAAGCGGCACTCGCTGAGACCGCGGAACCAGGTTTCCTGATGTTTTGCAAAGTGCCGCGTGTTCAATTTGATTTGTTCGACGGCTTGATACAGCGAACATTTGCCGTCAATGTATTCAAATAATTCTCTGTAACCAAGTGCCTGCCGTGCCGTTTTACCAATCGTCACGTGCCGTGCCGACAGCATTTTCGCTTCATCATAAAAGCCGTCGTGCATCATCCGGTCAACGCGTTTTTCAATCCGTTCATAAAGCCGTTCTCTGGGCATTTGCAGGACGTACACATTGCAAAGTTCCTGCGGCGTTGCCGTCTCAAACTGCTGCTGCAAGGTACTAATCGGCGTGCCGGTTTTCTCATATACTTCCAATGCACGGACAATGCGGCGAACATCATTCGGATGCAGTTTATCTGCCGATGCAGGGTCAACACTGCGGAGGATATTATGCAGCACTTCAGGCGGTTTTCCCTGCACTTTTTTTAACAGAGCCGACCTGAAATCATTATCGGCAGACGGTCCTTGAAAGATACCGCGCAGCATTGCTTTGAGGTACAAGGGCGAACCTCCGGTGAAGAGAACGTTTTTATCCCGCAGTTGTATTTCGGCAATGCAGTCGCAGGCTTCGTTAACGTACCGGGCAAGCGAATACTCTTCACTGGGGTCAGCAACGTCGATAAGATAATGCGGTATTCCGTCGCGGGCTTCGAGAGGAATTTTGGCGGTGCCGATGTCCATATCCCGATAAACCGCCATAGAGTCGAGCGAGATAATCTCGGCATTGATTTTTTTTGCCAAATTAAGAGCGATGCGCGATTTTCCAATGCCTGTCGCTCCGGTCAGATACCAGCACGAAAGCGTTAACTGCCGAAATCTCTGTATTTCATCGCTCAAGTCGTTCATCAACGGTATCCCGCAATGTTTTTCTCCAAACGCAAGGCAGTATTTTATCGGAAATAAAAATGTTTTTCAAGGGGTGCCGTTCTGTGTTCAGACGAATTGCAGAGACCAATATCCGGTTATTATAGACTGTCTTCTTTACCGTCCAACATACTCGTTACCGATTTTTCTCGCCCGCAAAGGTTTATCGATATTGATGTTACAAGCAACACCGATTTGGACAAGAAAATTCCAGCCCGCTAACAGTTGTAGAATCGTGTCATATCCCGACACCTTCGGAATTACAATCGTCGGGAATATCGTCGATTCCGATGCCACGGCAAGCACCGGTATTTTCAGTGCGTCAACATACCGTTCTTTTATCCGCTGCCATTCCGTTTCAAACGGTTCAATAAGCACTAGAACATCATTCGTGCCAATCATCTCTTCGACACCGTGGAGCAAATACGTTCCTTCAAAATAACTGCTCCGCTTGCGTGTGATTTCAATCGTTTTCAGCGACAATTCTTCGGCAACACCGTCGTTTCGTCCGGCAAAATAAATCTGTCCGGCATTAGCAAATTGCTTAATAAGGTCAGCACCGTATTCGGCATCCAAAACCTGTTTCGCCGCTTCACCGGCTTGTTTCGCCGAAGTTGGAAACCGGCACGCCGTTAATTGCGCCAGGATACTGCGATAGACCAGTGCTTGTTCGACAACGCTTTTCGTTGCCGCGACCGCCTTTTCTTTTCCGCACGATAACACGATACCGCTGGTTGCGTATTCCAGAAGTTTGGCTTCGGGATTAGCAGTCACGGCAAAACGGTACGGATGTTTTTCATCTTTCAATTTGAGCAGCAATGGTACGGCTTCGGCAGTTTGTCCGCTGTTAGATGCAACGGCAACCGCCCAAGCGGACAGGTCGTATTCCATCGCCTGCCGGGAACCTTCTGTTGCTGCTGTAATGTTTGCTGCGGCATTTTTTGGAGCGCGGCGGAGTTCAGCAATAAAACTTTTCGCCGGAAAAATGCGGCTTGAACCTTCGCCCGTCAGGAAAATTTTGCCGGTCTTTTTAACCGCTTCAGCAATTTCTTTTGCTGTGCCGAAATCATAACCGGCAATAATATCCGGCGTTTCGAGCATCTCCCGAACAAGCGCAAACGAATTATAACGCGTATCAGTCAGATTCATCGTGTATTTTAGGTTGTGTTTTGTGTTTGCGACTTATCCATTATTCACATTCCAGCCGGAAAAGCAAAGGTTCTAGACACGCATTGCAAATTTTCTGCACTTATGTTAGAATACCGCAACGTGTATGTAAGAATATCATTTTTCCGTTTTCATCGTCTAGTCCATTAACTATGCAGTCTCCAGTCAATACTTTTGTCGGCAGGAAAGCGGAACTGAAACGTTGGGCAGCACTCCTTGATACACAACATTCAACCGGTCAAGCCGTTGTTGTCGTCGGGAAATACGGTATGGGGAAAACACAACTCCTCGACCAAATGCTGCTCCAAGCCGCTGAACATCCGTCGCTGCAATGCGTGTCAATGCGCTACGTCCTCGCTCCCGGTGAGTCCCCCGGTATGGTGCTGCGGATGATTCTCGACGATATGTTTCAAGGCGCACGCTACGAAGCCGGTTCGCTTGACCCCGACGGCAAACGCTTTGTTCAATGGACGCAGTTTTACCGCCGGTACGGTTTTTTTACCCCCCAACACGACCCGCACCTGCATCTGCTCGACCGGCTGCGTTTCGACAATCTAAAGAATTCTTTCGAGCAATTTGTTAACCGGCTGCAATTGTTTGCCGAACTTTTGCCCGATGACGGCAGATTGCTTTTTGTTATCGACCCCGCACTTGACACACCGGCATCGCGGTTCCATCTCTGGGCACAGGTTGTGCAGAAATTGCCGCCGAAAGTGTTCTTCCTTTTTGCTCAACGTTATAAAGATACGCTGGCAACAGACAAGGAGTTTCAATCGCTTGAAAACGTTCATTTTATTCCGCCGCTGGATACACAAGGTATCAGCGATTTGTCGGACAGCGAAACGCAGGAATTAACCGATGCGTACGAACCGGTTCTCAAAAACAAAATCGCAGACCGGCAGGTATTGCAGGAGGTTTTTCACCGTTACCGCAATCATCCGTATGCCGTTCACGCTGCGCTGAATATGCTGATGACGGACAGTTTCACAAAAGCAGATGAACTGCCGCCCGAACCGATGCCCCAATCGGTTTGTCCGCTGCAATGGAAGGCAGTTACGGAACATCCGCTTGCTGCCGATGCCGTCCCGCTGCTCTCCAGTTATGCTGTATTAGATGTTCCGGCACTTGACGAAATGGTATGTTGGGTTGCCGACATTTCACAGGAGATGTTTAGCCGACTCCTTGCTGACCCGTACATTCGGTCTCTCATTCGCGACGGCAGCGACGGGCGGCAAATTTATCATCATTATTTTTCGTCGTATTTACATACACTTCTTTATACGCCGGATGGAAAATTGACGGAACTCGCCGAGAATCAATACCGGCGGGCTTTGACCGGTTATTACGATTTGATGGACAGGTCTGTAAAACCTGACCCGCAGGTGACGGTACGTCTTGCTGAAACGGCATTGATTGTCGGCGGTCCAGTTCTTTTTGCGGCAACGCTTTGTCAAACGGCAGACGCTTTTATGCGGCTCGGCTTTTATCAGACGTATGCTTCGCTTATCGACAGAGCTTTGACGCTGATTCAGCCGAACACGATTGAGGCATCGGATTTGTATTTTCAACTGGGACAACTTCGGCACCGTCAGCGGGACTATAAATCGGCTGTAAAGTATTATAACGCAGCACTGAATACTGCCAGAGAATTGTCTGAAACCACCCGCGTCGGCAAAGTGTTAATCGGTTTAGCGAAAGC
This sequence comes from Planctomycetaceae bacterium, assembly GCA_031288955.1. Lineage (GTDB taxonomy): Bacteria > Planctomycetota > Planctomycetia > Pirellulales > Thermoguttaceae > WRKP01. The sequence goes on from JAITQJ010000305.1 coordinate 4,822, forward strand.
CGCCTGGGAACAGGTTTTGTACGATGAATCAGAACGGTTTCTTCAGGAAGCGAAAAACAAGTACGAGTCGATTAATGACCTGCAAGGTTTAACAGAGGTACTTCTTTTGGCGGGGCAACTGCTTTCCGACCAGGGGCGGTATCAGGAAGCGGAACACGTGTTGAATAAGGCATTGCAATCGACGGCGGGAATGAAAAATCACCGGCAGCAAGCCAGGAATATGGCGGAAATTTACGCTGCTTGGGGACGAATGTACGATGCGATGGGACAAATTGAACGGGCGACGCGGGAGTATCACAAGGCGATTGATTTGACGAAGGATTCGTATGACCGGCGGACGGAGGCGGAGTTGCGGTATTCGGTCAGTTCAGTGTTTGAGCGTATCGGTAATTTGCGGAAGGCGGAAGAGAATTTGCAGCAGGCTTTATCGATTCATCGGGAGATGAAGTTGATGGAGAACTGGGCGGAGGATTCGGTATATTTAGCGCGGGTGGCGGGATTGCAGGGTCGTCCAGACGTGGCAGAATTGCGGATGCGAGAGGCACTGGATTTATTCCGTCAGTTGGGTAACGATGCCCGGCTGAAGGAGTTGACGGACGAGAGCGACGATTTTAGCACTGTTGGTGTGGGCTAGGCGAGTTGCCCCCTTGAAAAAACCGTCGAATACCGTAGAATAGTGGCGAATGTTATGGAGACGTAGCTCAATTGGTTAGAGTACCGGACTGTCGATCCGGTGGTTGCGGGTTCGATTCCCGTCGTCTTCGATGTACAGGGGAGTTGCCGGAGGTTTCGCCGCCAACTCCACGCTTACCTGTGCTAACCGCCCGTTCTCTGCTTCTTTTTGCGGAGTGCGGGCTTTTTTTGTTGCGCCTCTTTTTATCGAAAAGGAGGTATCTTGTGATTGATTTCTCAAAATTTAGCACAACCGAAGAAAAGTTAATTGTTCAGCATTTTGAAGTTGTGAATAAACCTTGGCTCTAGACAAGCATCTCACGTATAGATATACTATAAGTCTATGCGTTATCACCGGTTAAGCGATAAAAAAGCGGTGCTGATATTAAAGTGCTTTTGTGAAGAGGTTACGGCGGTGTCAGCATCGTGGTTGGTTGGCGTTAGCCGCAACCCCATCAATTCCTATTACAAGGAGATTCGCGAGCGGATATTTTCGCAGACATTGAAAGAACATCACAGCAGGAACTCGGCGAGTTCGAACTCGCCGAGAGTTACTTTGGAGCGAAGCGTG
>JAITQJ010000064.1 GCA_031288955.1 Planctomycetaceae bacterium
AACACGTTAATCATTTACACGTCTGACCACGGCGAGATGCTCGGCAGTCACGGTCTCAACGGCAAGGGAAATTTTTACGATGCGGCGATACGCATACCGCTTATTCTCAAAGAGCCGAAAGGAAAACATAAAGGGCTGGTCATTGACAAGCCGGTGATGAGTACCGATTTATTTGCAACGATTCTGGATTATACCATTGACGATACAAAAACGCCGTCCGACGGCAAAAGTCTGCGGACACTGATTGAAAATCAGAACAATGACCCCTGGCGTGATTTTGCGGTGAGTGAGTGGAATCACTTCACGGAGACCGTTCCTTCGTATTGCATCACAACGAAAGATTGGAAACTGATGCTGGCACGTTCCGACAAGGCAAAAAGTGCGTTGTACGACCGAAAGAACGACCCGAATGAACTGAAAAATCTTTTACTGGACGCTAATGAAGCCGACGTGAAAAAATATCGCGGCATTGCTGAAGAATTGAAACAAAAGTTGGTGAATTACCTTAAACAGATTCATCACTTTGACGCACAACATATTGAATCGTTCGACATTTTTGCTCCGGTGTCTGTTAACGATACCGGAAAAAAACGTGAAGTTCGTCCCCGTCCCAAACGCGGTTCTTAAAATAAGGGAAAACACTCGTTGCCCCTTATTTTATCCGCCGTTGAACACGCATCGTCCCGGACAATTTTTAATGATACGAAAAATAATGTTTTAGACCGCTGCCGGTCAGACATTTTTACTCAATACTCCAAAACTATCGCCTTTGCTCAAAGCACAGCCTCGCCGGTTGTTTTTTGACTCGGCAATTTAACCGGCTTCAATAGCCTACAATCCAATGAAACAAATGAAACGATTCGTTTTGAGCATTACCGCTTTCGCAGCGGCAGTTTACGCCTCTGTATCGCCGCCGTTAACGCAGGTTTATGCGGCGGATACACGTCCCAATTTTCTGTTTGTTTATGCGGACGACCAGCGTTATGACCAAGTCGGCGTTGTGCAGCGTGAACAGGGTGAAAAGGGACGCTATCCTTGGTTTCAAACGGAAACGCCTAATATGGACCGTCTTGCGGAAAGCGGTGTGCGTTTTCGTAACGTTTTTGCTTGTTCGTCGCTCTGTGCGCCGAGCCGGGCGGCATTTCTGACAGGACGTTATAATCACGAAAACGGCATCGCCTCGAACTTCCGCGAATTGCCGCTTACCACGGTAACACATTCTTCATTGCTGCGTGAGTCGGGTTATGTAACCGGCTACTTCGGCAAATGGCATATGGGCGGTCAAAAAGTGATTCCCAATTTTGATTTTCACGCCACCCTGATTGGACACGGGCGTTATTTCGATTGCCCCTTAATTGTACAAGGAGTTGAAACGCCGACCACAGGCTGGGTCGATGATACGGTTACGGATTACGCAATCAAATTTATCGAACAGCAGAAAGAGAGCGGAAAACCTTGGTCGGTTGTTGTCGGTTTCAAATCGCCGCACGGTCCGAATACACCGCCGGAGCGGAACGCCGCACTTTACGAAGGCAAACAGGCACGGAGCGTGCCGAATCTGGGAGTACAGGCGATTTACCTTGAAAAACAAGGTGTTCCGTTCAAAAAAGAACCGGTTACAGAAGATGGACTTGTCGCCGCAAATCTTGACAAGTTCCGCTGCGTCAAAGCCAACGACCAAAATCTCGGACGTTTGCTCGACACTCTTGAACGGCTTGGTGTTACAGAAAATACGATTGTGATTTACACAAGCGATAACGGTTTTTATTTCGGCGAACACGGACTCGGCGACAAAAGGAGTGCGTATGATGAAAGTTTGCGGATTCCGTTTCTTGTCCGTTTTCCGAAACTGGGCAAAGCGGCACAAGGACGCATCGTTGATGAACCGATTCTCAATATTGACCTTTTGCCGACACTGTTGGATTACGCTGGTGTACCGCTTCCCGAAGAGATACAAGGACGCAGTTGGCGTTTGCTTCTCGAAAACAAAACGCCTTCTGATTGGCGAAAGTCGTGGTTTTACGAATACTTCGCCGAAAGGCAACGTAACTCACGGGTTGTCGACGTAACCGGTGTTCGGACGCTGAATACGAAGTTGATAAAATACGCAACGAAGGACGGCGTACACGAAGATTGGACGGAATTATTCGATTTGGCAAACGACCCTTACGAGTTGGAAAATTTGTATAACAATCCCAAGTATGCCGAACTTCGGCGTGAATTGGAACAGGAATATGAGCGGCTGAAAAAAGAAGTGCGTTATCAAATTCCAACTTATGCAGACCGTCCGAACTGGTGGGACAAGGGATTGCCGGGAAGCGAAGAGGAAGCGAGTCCCAAAATAAATACGGTCATAAACGAACCGGGCATACGTTTGGCATTGACGTTTGAAAAAGACACAGCGGAACAAATTACCGATTCGTCCGGCAAGGGCAATCACGGAATACCGCACGGAAACTTGACTGCCGATAAAGGACAAGCAGGTGAAGCGGCAAAACGTTTCGACGGTAATAGTTTTATCGAGTTGAAGAAAACACCGTCTCTTGTTTTTGCAGGGATTCCGTGGTTAACAGAAGTTGTTTTCAAGTCGGATAAACCTGACGGTGTGATATTTGCGGTCGGAGGTAAATCGCAGGGATACTCTCTTCGCCTCGAAGACGGAAAATTGGTTTTTGCGGTAACAGTCGATAAGGAACGTGTACAAATTGCATCGCCGGAACCTGTTTCCGGCTGGGTCAAAGCCGCAGCGCAATTTACAGAGGACAAGAAGTTCATTTTGTCCGTTGACGGCAAGCAAGTTGCAGAAAAACAACTGCTTTCGCTTGTAGAACGCGAACCCAATATAGCGTATCGAATCGGTGCGGATTCCGACACCGAAACGAATGTACCCGCTTTTACCGGAGTGATTTCGTCCGTCAAAGTAACGGCGTATCCTCTTGATTCTCAACCGCCGGCTAAAACCAGACCCAATAGGAAAAACAAGCCGGCACAGATAAACCAAGAGCAGCAATCGGATGTACAGAATCCCGCTGCCGAACAATCACAAACATCGGTCAAGAAAAGACAAAGCAATGTTTCCGTCAAGCAAAATGCTGATGATTCTTTTACGGTGATTGAAAACCTTCCTTACGTCAAAGACGGCGGCATACGTCAACAACTTGACCTTTATTTGCCGAAGGATTACGAAACGAGAACGCAGCCGGTTCCGCTGATTGCGATAATTCACGGCGGCGGTTGGCAGAATGGAAGTAAAGATATGCCGAAATTTGTAGACTGGTCGCGGTTCTTTGCCGAAAACGGTTATGCGGTTGCGGCAATCAATTACCGTTTGCGCCCGGAGTTTTTGTTACCGGTACAAATCATTGATTGCAAGTCGGCAGTCCGTTGGCTTCGAGCCAATGCGAAAAAATACCGCATTGATGCAAATCATTTTGCGGTAATGGGTTCTTCTGCCGGCGGTCATCTTTCCGCATCGCTTGGAACGTCGGCTCATATCAAAGAGTTTGACAAGGGCGAATATCTCGAAGAGTCCAGTGCAGTACAGGCAGTCGTGGATTTTTGCGGACCGAGCGATTTTTTAACTTTTCGCTCTGGCTCTGAAAATAACAATCTTAGAGCCGCTGCTTTGTTCGGCGAGAACGCAAACAATGACGACCTGATTAAAAAGGCAAGTCCGCTGCATACGGTTACACCGCAATCGGCACCGTTTTTAATAGTTCACGCCGTTGACGACAAAACGGTTCGGATTGAACAGGGACAAAATCTTCACGAAGCCTTGAAAAAAGCGGGAGTTGAAAGTTATTTGCGTGAACTTTCTTCCGGCGGTCACGGCTCCAAAGAGTTTAGCAGTCCCGAAACAAAAAAACAGATTATCGAATTTTTGGCGAAACAACTCAAAAAATAGGTTAAAGCCGATTAGACCGCAGCCTGTTGAATAAAAAGGCTGCTGCCGTATTGACGCGTGACGCGGCGGAATGACAACCGCCTTGAGAATACAATGAGAATTATATTTGTACTACTTTTCAGTTTTTTCTTCCTCTGCGTATCCGAAGCGGCATCGCCGAACATCGTCTTTATCCTTGCCGATGATATGGGCTACGGCGATGTTTCGTTGTTGAACGAAAATAGTAAGATTAAAACACCGCGTCTGGATTCGCTTGGTCGTGAAGGAATAGTTTTTACCGATGCTCACGCGGGGTGTTCGGTTTGCGGTCCCTCACGTTACGCCGTGATGACCGGACGTTATCCGATGCGGAATCATAAAAAAGCAACAAATAATAACAATGGTTTCGGTTTGCCCGTCATCGAAGCGAACCGGCTGACCGTTGCGCAAATTCTCAAAGAAAAAGGTTATGATACGGCAATTTTCGGCAAATGGCATCTCGGTATGACTTGGGCAACAAAAGATGCTAAAGCGTTGGGCGAGGTGTTAAATGAAACAGAGTGGCAGCGTATCGACTATTCAAAACCCATCGCCGATGGTCCTCTCTCGCGGGGTTTCGACCATTATTTTGGGATTCCCGCCTCACTCGATATGGTTCCCTATCTTTTCATTGAAAATGAATATGTAACAGAAATCCCGACGGCAGTCAAACAAAACGACCCGCCGCGTCCCGGTCCTGCCGGTGAAAAGTTTGAACCGATTGATGTCCTTCCTGTTTTAACGGAGAAAGCAAGAGACTATATTCGCGAACATAGTCACGGAGGCAAACGGCAAGGAAAACCATTTTTTCTGTATCTGCCGCTCAATGCTCCGCATACTCCGCTCGTTCCGACAACACATTGGCAGAGAAAAACCGAAATCGGTAATTACGGCGATTTTTGTTTGCAGGTCGATGATTCTATCGGAAGAATTATTGATGCCGTTGACCAAAGCGGTTTGAAGGAAAATACGTTGATTATTTTTACCGCCGATAACGGCTGTGCGACATACATTAAACCGAAACAATTTGAAGAAAAAGGACATTTTCCGAGTTACATTTATCGCGGTTATAAAGGCGATATTTATGACGGCGGACATCGGCTTCCTTTTTTTGCACGTTGGAGCGGCACTATCAAAGCCCAGTCTATTTCCAATGAGTTGATTGGTCTGGTGGATTTGGCGGCAACGTGTGCGGAAATCACCGGTTATAAAATTCCTGACAATTCCGCCGAAGACAGTATCAGTTTTCTGCCGCTTTTATTGGGAAAAGAACCGCAGAACAAACGCACAGAACTAGTTCATATCAGTCCCAAAAATCAACTGGCGATTCGGGAAGGGAAATGGAAATTGATTGTTCCCGCTAATACAGGAACGAAAAAAATGCAGAAACAAAACGTTTTCCAGCGCGAATTGTATGATATGCTTGCCGATTCGTCGGAAAAAAATAATCTCGCAAAACAAGAACCGGAAATTGTTGCAAAAATGTTTGCTAAATTGAAAACAATTCTTGATGCGGGACGTTCCACTCCCGGAATACCGCAAAAGAATAATTCCGACGTAACACTTGAACCGTAAACGAAAAGATTGTCGTCCCCTTTACCTCCATTACCAATGAAAAAGTCCATTTTCCTTTGTGTCTGTGTTCTCCTGCTGACCTTTCACGAACCGCTCGCTGCACAGGATACCAAGAAGCCTATCAATGTCCTGTTGATAACTGCCGACGATATGAATTTTGACGCACTGGGCGTTACCGGCTGCAAAATCAACGGGATTACGCCGAATCTTGATAAACTTGCGAATGAAGGCGTTTTGTTCAAACGCGCTTTTGTAACGGCTTCCGTTTGTCAAACAAGCCGGCAAGTTCTTATGACCGGTCGGTATCCGCATAACAACGGCGGAGTCGGGTTCATTCCCATCAACAAGGATGTGCCGACATTACAGGAATCCCTTGAAAAGGCGGGCTATTACAAAGGAATTTTTGCCAAGGTTGCGCATCTTGCGCCGGGAGAAAAATTTCATTGGGATATGGTTGTTCAAGCCGAAAAGTTGGGTGCAGGTCGTGACCCGCAAAAATTTTATCAATACTGCACGGAATTTTTTAATAACGCCAAGCAAGCCGGAAAACCGTTTTTCCTGATGGCAAATTCACAAGACCCGCACCGTCCGTTTGCCGGCAGCGATGACGAAAAAAAAGGGAAACACGCTAATCAAGTTTTTCCCGCCGTGAGCCGAACAATCACGCCGGACGAAATTGATGTCCCCGGTTTCCTGCCGAACTTGCCTAATATCCGCAAAGAAATTGCACAATACTATACTTCGGTTCATCGCAGCGATGAAGCGGCGGGACAAATTTTATTGGCACTTAAAGAGTCCGGCTTGGAAAACGAAACACTGGTGATGTTTTTGAGCGATAACGGAATGTCGTTTCCATTTGCAAAAACCAACGTTTATCGTATGAGTCATCAAACGCCTTGGATTGTACGTTTTCCCGGCAAAGTTAAACCGGGACAGGTCGATGAAACCCATTTCATATCGGGCATTGATTATATGCCGACCATTCTTGATGCGCTGGGCTTGCCGGCGATTGAAAAGATGGACGGGCAATCTTTTTTGCCGTTGCTTTATGGCGAAAAACAGCCTTGGCGAAATTATGTCTATACAACGTTTTATCAAACATCAGGTAAAGCGGATTATCCGATGCGGGCAATCCGTACCGAACAGTACGGATATTTGTTTAGTCCTTGGTCGAATGGAGAATTGATATTCAAGAACGAACCGCAGGCTGGCTTGACGTTCAAAGCGATGCAGGAAGCAGCGGTGAACGACAAACAGATTGCCGGTCGGGTGGAACTTTTTTTGAAGCGGGTCAAGGATGAATTTTATGATTACAAAAACGACCCCAGTGCGTTGAAAAATCTTACGGCGGATTCATCGGTCCGTACGGAATTGGAACGGCACCGGCAAGCGATGCTCAAAGTGATGAAAGAGACGAATGACCCGCTTGCGGGAGCGTTTGAGTCTTTTTTGAAGACGGGTGAACCGGATTTAACCGGTGTCAACGTTGGAATTGACCAGCACGCCAAAGAACAAAAAACGCAGAAACGTCAAAGAAATACCCGGTAATCTTCGCCGCTCGTTTTAACGTGCCAACAAATAAATGTCAAGTGGAATCTGAAGGGCTTTTTCGTCAACTTGCGATAGCGGCTCTGAAAACCGGCGCAGAGAACTTGCCCCTTTCACCGCCAAGGGGTATAATAACAGCCGGAACTGTTTACGAAAATGCTGTATTTTATTTCCTTCGGATTATTGCTGCTGTTCTTGTTGGCTCTGGGAGCGAGGTCTCTCAAGTCTTTTTCACGGCATAAATTAGAGGAATTCTGCAAACAGCACAATGCAAACACGCGTCTCAATTCAATCCTAAAACATTACGACCGCATCGGTGCTGCCGTTACTCTTGTCCGCATCATCGGCTCCGCCGTTTTTATCGCCGCCGTCATAATGAACGGCGAACGGCAAGCAGCAAACGGCGAGTTCGTTGTAAGCGAATACCTCCGGCTCTTGGCATACCTGTTCTTATTGCTCGCCGCAGTCTATTATCTGCCCCGTTCTATCGCCAGCATTTGGGGAACGTCCTTTGTCTATCATACGTGGAACTGTTGGAAATTACTCGCCCTTCCCGTTGTTCCGCTGCTCGTCATCGACCGCTTTATATCCGTATTCTTTCACCGTCTTGCGGATGTCGAAGAAGAAAATGAAGACGATTTTGAAGACGAAATCCGAATGATTGTAACCGAAGGACACCGCGAAGGACTGCTCGAAGACGATGCCCGCGAAATTATCGAAGGAGCAATGAAGTTGCGGGACGTAACCGTTTCCGAAGTAATGACTCCCCGTACGGATATGAAGTGCATCGCCGACAGCCTTTCTTGGGACGAAATGCTTCAATTCGTGTCAACGTGTTCGCATAGCCGCATACCGGTTTACAAAGAAACCCGCGATGACATCGTCGGTGTTCTGCATACAAAAAATCTTCTGCGGGCGGTATTGCAATGCATTCCGGCGGGATTGCGGCTGGACGGCGGCTGGACGGAATTATTATCCAAACCGCTGTTCGTGCCGGAAACGAAGCCGGTCGATGCTTTACTCAAGGAATTTCAAAATGTTAAAGGTGCCGCAGAAGATAACACCTTGGCGGTACCGGGGCATTTGGCGATGGTGCTGGACGAGTACGGCGGCGTTGCCGGTGTTGTCACATTAGAAGATTTGCTCGAAGAAATCGTCGGCGAAATCACCGATGAACACGATGCGGTAACAGCAGAGAAAGAAATCGTTCAGGTGTCTTCCGGCGTATATGAAGTCCTCGGCAAAGTACGTATTGACGACCTCAACGAGCGGCTTGATTTACATTTGCCCGACGACGAAGATTATGATACGGCTGCCGGTTTTATGTTTTCGACGCTCGGACATTTTCCCGAAACCGGCGAAACGGTCAAACATATCTGGGAAGGTAAAACGTACTGTTTGACCGCCGTGGAAGTCAATAAACGCCGAATTGAAAAAATCCGCATTGAAGGTATTGACAATTAAAAAACAAAAACAGATAATCGGTACGGATTGCATATTTTTCGCCGTCCTTGTTGATGTCCTCTAACCCGTTATCTTGCGATGAACTGGATTGAAACACCTGAAAAAGTTACCGATGCTGAAAAAGACCGGTACGATGCAGAAGAAGGGCCGCCGGACGAATCCTGGATTTCCAGCGACCGGTTTATTGCACAATTTGACGGTGCCGTTGATGATTATCTCAGTACCTTAATCACCGAGGCATTGAAAGCCGGCGCGAGCGATTTCTTCTTCACGCCCCGTGAAGATATGGTCGATATTGCTATTCGTGCAATGGGCTTGCTGCGTCCCTGGGGACAAATCACGCGGGAATTCGGCATTAGGCTTATCACACACCTGAAAGTTTCCGCCAATATGGACATTCTCCGGGCGTTTCTTCCGCAAGACGGACGTATTCGTTACCGGTTAGCCAACGGCGAGAGCATTGACTTGCGTTTGGCAACGCTGCCGACGATGGAAGGCGAAGACCTGACGATTCGGATTCTCGACAGCCGCAATATGCTGGGAATGGAAGACATCGGCTTTCACCGTACCAACTTTAACAGGCTTTACAATATCGTCAGTCAGCCGGGCGGTTTGATTCTCGTTACCGGTCCGACCGGTATGGGGAAGACGACGACGCTTTATGCAACGCTGAAACACCTCAACGACGGTACGCGGAAGATTCATACGCTTGAAGACCCGATTGAATACACGCTTGACGGACTGCATCAGTCGCAAATCAATTTGTCGCGGGGCATTGACTTTCCCGACTTATTGCGGGGTATTCTGCGTCAATCGCCGGACGTGATTATGGTCGGCGAAATTCGGGACGGAATTACAGCGGACATTGTTGTCCGTGCGGCAAACAGCGGTCAACTTGTGCTGGCAACATCACACGCCCGGTCAACGGTTGAAGCGTGTGAGGCAATGCTGTTCCTTGGTGTTCAGCCGCAATTTTTCGCCAGTTGTCTTTTGGGCGTTGTAACACAGCGGCTGGTGCGCAAGTTGTGTCCGTTTTGTAAATTGCCGCTGCACTCCGAAGACAACGGCGGCGAAGAACAACAGATGTACGTGCCGGTCGGCTGCCCGGAATGTAATCATAGCGGTTACAAAGGACGGGTGGCGGTCGGCGAGGTGCTGAAAATCTCGCCGGACATTGAGAAGATGATTCGGGACGGTTCGACAATGTACCAGATTCACCAAAAGGCGGTTGACGAAGGAATGGTCGATTTGCGGACCGACGCTCAAGATAAGTTGGAAAAGGGATTGACGAGTGTGGACGAAATTCTTCGTGCTGTTCCGGGACAGTTTGCGGATTACAATCTGAAAAAATCGCTGTAAGATGCGTCTGCAAAGTATAAATTAACCGCGGAGTTTTTTCTCCGCTTACCGCTGTCTTTTGTGTTTTTTTTCTTTTTTGAAATTGAACATACGGTTGGCGGTGTGTTTGCCGATATTTTTTTTCATCACTTCAATCTTATCCCGCAGGTGCGCTGCCCGCTCAAACTCCAGTGCCTCTGCTGCCTCAAGCATTTCTTTCTCTAACTCGCCTATCAACTCTGCGGTAACAAACAATTCACCTGCTTCATCGCCTTTCGCATCAGTATCCGTACTCCGCATTTCCTCAATGCCTTTCGCGATGTTTTTCTTTATCGTTTCCGGCGTGATATTATTTGCCGTATTGTACTCTTCCTGTTTTTTACGCCGCCGCTGCGTTTCATCAATCGCCCGCTGCATTGACCCCGTTATTCTGTCGGCATACAATATGACCTTTGCGTTCACATTTCTTGCACTGCGTCCAATCGTTTGAATCAGTGCCGTATCACTGCGCAAAAATCCTTCCTTATCCGCATCGAGAATCGCCACCAGCGACACCTCCGGCAAATCCAAGCCTTCCCGCAGCAGATTCACACCGACTAACACATCAAAGGCACCCGCCCGCAACTCTTGCAGCAATTCAACACGTTCAAAGGCATCCAATTCGCTGTGCAGCCATTTTGCCCGGACCTTCTGTTTTTGCAGGTATGCCGCAATGTCTTCGGCAAGGCGTTTCGTGAATGCGGCAACCAGCACGCGGTCGCCCTGTGCCGTCCGTTCTTTTATTTGCCCCAATAAATGCGGTATCTGTTTCGATGCCGGTACAATTTCGACAACGGGGTCAAGGAGTCCCGTCGGACGAATCACCTGGTCAACCAGCCGTTCTTCGCTCAATTCCTTTTCGTAATCGCCGGGTGTTGCAGAAACGAAAACGGCTTGTTTGATTTTCGTCTCCCATTCCTCAAAACGCAGCGGACGGTTATCAAGTGCCGACGGCAGGCGGAAGCCGTGGTCAACCAGATTACGTTTCCTCGCGTGGTCGCCGTTGAACATTGCGTGAATCTGCGGCAGTGTTACGTGTGATTCATCAACGAAGAGCAGATAATCTTCCGGGAAAAATTCAAAAAGCGTTTCCGGTATATCGCCTGTCTTCCGGTTCGACATTGCCAATGAATAATTTTCGATGCCCGGACAATAACCGATTTCCTGAATCAATTCGAGGTCGTATTTTGTCCGTGCCTGCAAGCGTTGGGCTTCGAGCAGCATCCCCCTGTCTTTGAAATACTTTAGACGGTCTTCGAGTTCGGCTTTGATTTTCCCGACAGCACTTTCAATCCGCTCTTCGGGCAGAACGAAATGCTTTGCCGGATACACAACGTACTCCCCGATTTTTTTAACCGTTTCGGCACTGATAGGATTGATAAGCGAAATCTGTTCAATTTCATCGCCCCAAAATTCAATCCGCACGGCAATTTCTTCGTTTGACGGATACAGGTCAACACAGTCGCCGCGGACACGGAACTTGCCCCGGACAAATTCGCTGTCGCTGCGTTCATACTGTATCTCGACGAATCGGGAAAGCAGTTTATTGCGGGGAATATCGTCGCCGACTTTGAGCGGCACAAGCATTTTTTTGTAATCGTCTGCCGAACCGAGTCCGAAAATACACGAAACGCTGGCAACAATGATAACATCGCGGCGTGTTACGAGATAACTGGTTGCTGCAAGACGAAGGCGGTCGATTTCTTCATTCACCGAGGCATCTTTTTCGATATAAATGTCGCGCTGGGGAATGTATGCTTCGGGCTGATAATAGTCATAATACGAGATGAAATACGCAACGGCATTATCGGGAAAGAACGTTTTGAATTCGCTGTAAAGTTGTGCGGCAAGCGTTTTGTTATGCGACAGAACAAGAGTTGGACGATTGAGTTGGGCAATGACGTTTGCCATTGTGAAGGTTTTGCCGCTTCCGGTAACGCCTTGGAGAGTTTGGATTCTATGTCCTTTTTGAATACCGCTCACGAGGGCATCAATGGCTTGAGGCTGGTCGCCGGAAGGCAGAAACGGGGCTTGAAGGTGAAACTCCATAAAAAGCAGTTAAAGGATAGGGTATCTCAAAAAACACGCCGGCAAATGAAAATGGATAATTGACAATGAACGGTTTTTAACGGATAATCAGGAACGAATGGTTGATAGAAGCCGGAAACCGCAGCGGCATAAATCCGTATCTTCACTATTCATTGTTTATTATTCATTCTTTATGTCTGTTTATCAACACTGTATTAACCCGAACTGCTCGAAAACCTTCGGCGTTGACGAAATACTGCACCGCTGTCCGAGTTGCGGTGAACTCCTTGATGTCCAATACGATTGGAATAAAATTGCCGCTCCGAAAAATCTCCGGCATTTTGAAACGTATTGGAGTCAACGCTTTCAACCGCATCGTTTCAGCGGTGTCTGGCGTTTTCACGAACTCCTGCCGTTTTTGCCCCTCGAAAAATGTATCACTATCGGCGAAGGTCAGACGCTTCTTCGGCAAACTCATCGGGTTGCGTTATACGCTGGTTTAGATAGCGGCGGATTGTTTCTGCAATACGAGGGGCTGAATCCGTCCGGCAGTTTCAAAGACAACGGTATGTCTGCTGCGTTTTCGCACGGTGCCTTTGTCGGAGCAACCCGCGCTGCCTGTGCTTCAACCGGAAACACCAGCGCATCATTGGCGGTTTATTCTGCCTGCACGAATTTAATGAAGTCCATTATTTTTATCGGCAGCGGCAAAATCGCTTACGGCAAACTTTCGCAGGCTCTTGATTACGGGGCGAAAACGATTCAAATCCAGGGCGACTTCGACGATGCAATGGCGCGGGTTCAGGAGGTTTCCAAACAACTCGGCATCTATCTTGTGAACAGTCTCAATCCGTTCCGTCTCGAAGGACAAAAAACGATAATGTTTCGGGTTCTCGAAGCGTTGCGCTGGGAAGTGCCGGATTGGATTGTCGTGCCGGGCGGAAATCTCGGCAACTCCAGCAGTTTCGGCAAAGCGTTCATCGAATTGCATCAACTCGGCTTGATTACGAAAGTGCCGCGGCTTGCGGTCATCAATGCTGCCGGTGCGAACACGCTTTACCGGCTTTATGAACAGGAAAAACTGCGATGGAACGGCGGACATTACGATAAAACGCTTGTGCAGCAATTCTTTGATACGATGACGGCAGAAGGACGCAAAGCCTCGACGATGGCAAGTGCTATCGAAATTAACCGACCGGTCAATTTGTCAAAATGCCTTCGTGCCTTGGACTTTATGAACGGTGTCGTTCGTGAGGTTTCTGAACAGGAGATGGCGGACGCAAAAGCCCAGGTCGGAGCGGGCGGTCTCGGCTGTGAACCGGCAAGTGCGGCGAGCGTTGCCGGTACGCGAAAACTTGTAGCCGAAGGTATTATCGGTAAATCGGAACGGGTCGTGTGCATTTTGACGGGACATCAGTTAAAAGACCCGAATGTAACTGTTGCGTATCACGGTACGGATAAACAATTTTTTACGGACGTTCTCGGAACCCGCGGCGTAAAAACGGCGGAATTTGCAAACCAGCCGGTCTCGGCTGCAAACAATATCGAAGAAATTATCAGGACTCTGCAAAGTTGAGAGCGAAGAATTGAAAATAACTTTAACCCCGAAAGGAAACGATGATGAGATTGACTTCACGACGTTCTTTTTTACAAGCCTCCGGGCTTGCCGCCGGTGCTGCCGCTGCCGCTCCGCTTTACGTTCACGCTGCTGAACAGAATACTATCAGGATTGCCCTTATCGGTGCCGGCGGAAGAGGACGCGGTGCCGCTATCAATGCCCTGAAAACGGAAGGACCGACGCAGTTGGTTGCCCTTGCCGATGCCTTTCCCGACCGAACTGCCAACAGTGCCAATGCCCTTGTTAAGCAAATGGCTTCGCAGCCGGGAAAAGTTGACCTGCCCGAAGAACGCCGTTTTTCCGGTCTCAATGCGTACAAACAGGCAATCGATTGTCTCAAACCCGGCGATGTTGCTATCTGTGCAAGTTGCTGCGGTTTCCGTCCTCTGCACGTTGAATATGCCGTTAGTAAAGGCGTTAACGTCTTTATGGAGAAGCCCTTTGCCAGTGATTCTCCCGGCACGCGGCGGATTCAGGCGGCGGCAAAACTCGCAGACGAAAAGAACATCAAAATCGCCTGCGGTTTAATGTGGAGGCACAGCAAAGCCCGCGAACAAGTTATCGAACGGATTCATAACGGCGAAATCGGCGAACTGATTCACTTACGCGGCTTTCGTATGCACAATCCGTACGGTTCGATGAAAACGGACAAGGAACCGGGGACGGTTGAATATCAGATTAAACGTTTTCACGCTTTCGATTGGGCAGGCGGAAATCTTTTCATTGATTACTGTATCCATAACATTGACGTTGCGTGTTGGGCAAAAGGAGCGTGGCCCGTTTCGTGCATCGGTCTCGG
>JAITQJ010000120.1 GCA_031288955.1 Planctomycetaceae bacterium
CCGCAGCGTATCCGGTCAAAGGCGAAACCAGCAGCATCCGTTCCAGAAGCGCAGGCGGTAACGATGGTATGTGCTGAACCTTTGATGCCCAGAAACATTGATACATTTCCGGCGGCTTCGTTGGCAATCATTCGGGGAACGGTCATCGCCGGTATTTTTGATGCGCCTTTGGAGTAGAGTTTGATATGGGCTTCGTCATCAATTTCTAATCCGCCGATGCCGTTTCCAAGGATAATACCGCAGCGGTCAACGTCGGCAAACGTAAAGACATCGAGACCGGCATCTTTCCAAGCCTCCTGTGCGGCAATCATTGCAAACTGCGAAAACAGGGCGGTGCGCTGACAGGTTCGTTTATCGAAAAAATCTTCGCCGTTATAATTTTTCACCTCACCTGCAACTTTACACGAAAGACCGGCGGTATCGAAACGTGTAATGGAATCGATACCGCTTTTTCCAACTTTGATGTTTTCCCAAAAAGGCTTAACTCCCGTACCAAGCGGACCGATGATACCGAGACCTGTAATAACGACACGACGCATTTTTTCTAGGTTTTGATTTTATGAACAAGCACACATTGAATTATCCCAGATTTTTCCGTTTTTTCAATCGTTAACCCGAATGGCGATTTAGTACGGCATCTCACTGTCAACGTGATAATTCTTTGATGCCTTGACGAGGAAACAGAAAATCACACAACTACGTTACGGAACAAGTTTAATTATGGTGAACAGGATAAATTGCTGAAGTCAGCAACGAATCCTCACGAAGAGAACCGATTCTCACGCACCGTAAGGATTAGAATCTACACCGCTTTGACAAATGTTTTCGCCAATGTTACGGCAGCACTGGCATTGTCGCTGTAACCGTCTGCGCCGATTTTTCGGGCGAATTCGTCTGTTACCGGTGCGCCGCCGACAATGACCTTGCTCGTAGCCCGCAAGCCTTCGGCTTCTAACTTTTGAATCACTGCCTGCATCTGCGTCATCGTGGTCGTCAATAAAGCGGACATCGCAATAATCGAGCCGGGCTTTTCTTTTGCCTGCTCGGCAAACTTTTCCGGCGAAACATCGACTCCCAAATCAATGACTTCAAAACCGCCGCCTTCGAGCATTGATGCCACAAGGTTTTTTCCGATGTCGTGAAAATCCCCTTTAACCGTCCCGATGACGACTCTGCCGGCTTTTTTTATACCGCTGTTGGTCAAAAGCGGATTGAGAATTTTCATCGCCTCCTGCATTGCTCTGGCAGCAATCAGCAATTCCGGCACAAAGTATTCGTTTTCCTCGAATAATCTGCCGACTTCAGCCATCGCTGGTATCAGGTGTTCCTCCATCACCGCCTGCGGCAACGTACCTTCATCAAGAAAACGCTGGACTTCAACCAACGTTGTGTCTAAATCGCCGTCAATGACGGCTTGTTCTAATTTTGAGGCGGTCATAGTTTTTAGGCGGACTTTGCGAGCCGTGTTCCGCTGTCTTGTGGTCTGTCGTTACGATAGAATCCTAATCGTTCGAGTGCCAGATAGACATCTTCGAGCGTTTTTTCACCGATATTGTCTATCGTCAGCAGGTCTTCCCGCTTGCAAGCGAGAAGGTCGCCGATAGTACAAATACCTTCTTCGTCGAGACAATTTGTCGTTCTGACGGACAACCCCAAGGCGGCGGTACTCAAATCAAGCCGCTTTTCGAGTTCCTTTTGCTGGTCGTAATCTCTGTTCAGGTGAACACGCGTTGCCATAGTATCCTCCGTGAAATGTTTGGGTTAATTAACAGCACTTGCGGTACAACATTTCTAGTGAATTTGCGGTACTGTTTGGTGTGCTGCCGTTCGGTGAATGATAGCGGCGTGTGCGGTTTGCGGAGGGAAAATTTCCCGAAGCACATACACTCCGCCGACACCGAGCATAAAGGCAACGACAAGGACCGACCATTGACGAAGCGTTAACCCGTGTCTGATTTTTTTATGTTGTCTCTGCATCATTAATCCTCATAAGGAGAAGCAAACAAGTTTCGTTATTATATCATAAATCCGCAAGCAATGCAAGACGAAAAAACGGTTTCGGCTTTAGACAATTTTAACAAGCCTATCAAGTTTTTTACCGATTATGCCGATATTTCCGTTGCAATGGATTTGGAAAATCGTTATTGTCCGCACAGACAGCAGGAGGAATTACGATGGACGAGCAACTGAAAATCGACTCGGTAGAACAATACGTACGGCAGACGGCGGTGCGTCATCATTTATCTGAGGGGGCGTTGACGCAGCAGATTTTGTTGCTCGGCGATTCTTTTTACGGATACCGTTTTACCGCCCCGGACTTCACCGCCGTTTGGTCGGCAGCATCGAACACGTTGAAATTGTTTGATGCAGACGGTCTGGTGCTGGCAGTCATACCGCTCGAAAACATAGCCCTTGCTGATACGATTCCGTTCGCCGTCCCGGATCGCCGAGCCGCTTAATAGGTACTTCAAGCAACGTCATAAAGACCACGTTCATTTCGGCGATGTTGTTTTTGAATTGACAATCAAAAACGAAAGACGGAAAATGGGCATTATCATTATCCGTTCATTTTCGTTATGCTCAACAAACTTGCCGAATCCGGTGTCGTCGGTGCAGGCGGTGCAGGTTTTCCGACACACATAAAATTGTCGGGAAAAGCCGATACCGCCGTTATCAATGCCGCCGAGTGTGAACCGCTGCTGCACAAAGATAAGGAAATCATTCTCGCAATGCCCGAACGCATTGCTGCCGGTCTTCAAATGGCGATGCAACTGACCGGTGCGGCACGCGGAATCATCGGCATCAAAAAGAAATATCCCCGTGTTATCGAAACACTGCAAAAAGTTTTGCCGCAGTCAATGTCTGTGCATCCGCTTGACGATGCGTATCCGGCAGGCGACGAATTTATTTTAGTTTATGAAACGCTCGGCAGAGTCATTCCTCCCGGTGCGATTCCGCTCGCTGTCGGTGCCGTTGTGATGAATGTCGAAACCGCTCTCAATGCCGCTAATGCTGCCGAAGGAATTCCCGTTACAGAAAAGTACGTTTCCGTTGCCGGTGAAGTTGAACATCCCTGTACGTTAAAAGTCCCCCTCGGCACGCCGCTGTTTCAGTTGCTTGATGTCTGTAACGTTGACCGGAATAAGGATTACTGTTACATCGTCGGCGGGGCAATGATGGGTTATATCGAAACGGATTTGACGAAGCCTGTAACAAAAACAACCGGCGGTATCCTCGTTTTGCCGAAGGGACATTTTATTGCGGGGCGTAAAAGTTGGGATTGGCGGCGTATTTCCCGTATCGGAAAGTCGGCTTGCGACCAATGTTCGTTTTGCACCGAACGGTGTCCGCGTTATTTGCTGGGGCATCCGGTCGAACCGCATAAGGCAATGCGGGGCTTGGGATTCAGCCGCAGCATCAGCGAGAAACGAAGTTTTGTTCCGGGTTCGCAATTTTGCTGCGAGTGCAATTTGTGTTCGTACGTATCGTGTCCTGAAGGACTTGACCCCCGCAGTGTTTGCAGCGAGAACAAACAGCGGATGGCAGCGGAGAAAATCCGTTACGAAAATCCGCCGTTTAATCCCCGGCGGGCTGACTCGATGATGCTTAACCGCAAAACGCCGACACAGCGGTTGATGACGAAGATTGGTTTAGCAAAATACACGAATAAAGCCCCGCTGGAGCAGCGGACACTAGACGTTCGTTGCGTTGTCATACCGCTGAAACAACACATCGGCGCAGTATGCATTCCGGCAGTGAGTGCCGGTGAACGAGTCCGCAAAGGGCAAGTGATTGCGAAACGTCCGATAGCGGACGGCAAAGCGGCTCTCGGAGCGGACATTCATAGTTCCATTGACGGAACCGTGAAATCGGTTGACAACGGGGCTTTAACCATCGGCAATGAATGATGCCGGTGTCAGGTCAAAAAAAGCAATAACGCACGAGCGAGGAGGTGTACGCCCCCGACTCTATTCCCTACTTCCCTCCTACGTTCTTCGGTACTTTCTCCGTTACTTGTTCTTCGACAGCCTCGCCGACATCGAACGTGAAGTCGTTCTTGCCCTTGGCAATCACTATTTCAAGCGGCGATTCCGAAGCATTATGATACTGCTTGTCCACAAGCGTTACCGTCCACTCCAGATTGCCGCTTTCACGGAACTCCACCTTGCTGACACCCACCTTCCACTTGCCCGCCGGTACTCCCTTGTACTTTCCCTGCGCCACCGGCGTAAGTTTTCCCTGTGCGTCCGTCAGACCGGAAAACGAAAACGA
>JAITQJ010000187.1 GCA_031288955.1 Planctomycetaceae bacterium
GCTCGATAACACAACGGACAGTAAAACAAGAGACGCATTAGCCCGCCGTTCGAGCGGCTGGCAGGCGGGGGTTTTCAACCGTATTCTGATGAGCAATACCGATATGCGGCAGAATAACCTCTTCAATCAGTTAACACAGATGCGCAGCGACGGTATGTACAATGCCCTGACCGAGTCGGTACTTCTCGGACAGGCAGCCGGAACGCGGGTCAATCCGTGGACACGCTGGGTTTCCTGGGACGGCAACGATGAACGGCTCGGCGGCGAGACGGCTTCGTATGAAGATTTGCGGGCGAACTCGTCGGCATTTAATATCGGAATGGCACGCAAGGCAGTCGGCTTTGGACGGCGGGCTTATGTCGGCTTCAATTTTAGTTACAATTACGGAAACTTTCGGGATACCTCCGACAGTGCCGACAGGGGTTCTACCAAAGGGCGTTATGACGGTTTTGCGGCATTGGCATCGGCGCGTATCGACCGGCAGGGACGTTCGTACTGGACGGATTGGACTCTCGGCTGGATGGTCAATACCTTTGATATGGACAGGCGGGATTATCTCGGTGCGATTCACCAAAGCGATACAACGGCGGGTATATTCCGCCTCGGCTGGGCAATCGGTCAGGATTACGGATTCAGAACGCACAAGTATTACTATTACTACGAACATTGCCGGTTCTCGCCGATACTTGGTGTCGATTATTCTGCTATTTCGCAGGCGGGTTTGGCGGAAAGCAATAACGGCAACGGCTTGGCGTTGTCCGGTAAAGACGATTGGATGAATTCGATGCGGGGAAAACTCGGTTTAGAGTTTGCGTACAAATACACGGATTTAGCGTTTACAATGCACTCGTATTTGCGTTACGAATTTTGGGATAAAGGAATGGAGTTGCCGATGAGTTTTGCATCGGCACCGGCAATTCGTTATGATGTCTTGCCGCAATCCATAGACCGCTTGAGCGGCATTTTCGGCTTCAATTTAACGTGTCAACTGTTTGAAAATCAGGATGTCGGTTTTTCCTACGACGGCATTTTCATTGACGGCGGCTCTTCACACTGGTTTAACCTGCGGTACGTCCGCCGGTTCTGAACATTGCCCTATTTTGCCGCCGCACGGGGTATTTTTCATACAGCACGCAGGGGCTTTTTGATAGGCGTAATCAGTTGATCAAGAAAACCCTGCTGTAATCGGGGGAATTGACAAATGCAAGGCATACGGGACAATGTATCGTATTGTCCAACCGCAACGCCAAGGCTTGCGCTATTATCAATGGAATTAACTCCCCGGCAAATTGTCGCAGAATTAGATAAACATATCGTCGGTCAAGATGATGCCAAAAAAAGCGTTGCCGTTGCCGTACGCAACCGCTGGCGAAGGCAGCGGGTTGATGAGGCAATGCGGAAAGAAATCTCGCCGAAAAACATTATGATGATTGGTCCCACCGGCGTTGGAAAAACAGAAATTGCCCGCCGCCTCGCTACATTGACCGGTGCGCCGTTCATCAAAGTCGAAGCCACAAAATACACCGAAGTCGGCTATTACGGCAGAGATGTTGAAAGTATGGTACGTGAACTCGTCGAAAATGCTCTCGGTATCGTCCGAACTGCCGAACGGGAAAATGTTAAAGACGAAGCCGTCAAACGCGCCAATGACCGCCTTATTGATATGCTTCTGCCGCCGGTCTCCAGGAAAAAATCAAAATCACAGAATGACGAGGAAGACGATAACGGCGAAGAGACACCGGAAAACAAGGAAGTTACGATGTTTTCCGATGAAGAACTCGTCAGTCTGACCCGGCACGACCGCAATCGGGAGAAAATCCGTAAAATGCTTGAAAAGGGACTGATGGAAGACCGAACCGTCAGTATCGTTTCCGAAACACGGGCTATTCCGATGATTATGAGCAATATGCCCGGTATGGATGCGATGGAATTCGATTTGCAGGAAATGTTTGAAAAAATTACGCCTAAAAGCCGGACGAAGCGGGAACTTACCGTCAAAGAGGCGCGGGAGTTTATCGTTGAACAGGAATGTGACCAACTTTTGAACAAGGACAAGATTCAATCGTCTGCCGTCGAGTTGGCGGAAAGTCTCGGTATTATTTTTATTGACGAAATCGACAAAATCGTGGCAAGTGAAAAGCAGCACGGGGCAGATGTTTCCCGCCAAGGCGTTCAGCGGGACTTGCTGCCGATAGTGGAAGGCACGACGATTCAAACGAAGTACGGTTATGTGAAGACCGACCACGTTTTGTTTATTGCGGCGGGGGCATTTCACCGCAGCAATCCCAGCGATTTGATGCCGGAATTGCAGGGACGTTTTCCGATTCGTGTTGAGTTGAAGGACTTGACAAAAGAAGATTTTATCCGTATTTTGACGGAGCCGGACGGTTCGTTGACGAAGCAGTATCAGGCGTTAATGCACACCGAAGGCATTGATTTAGTTTTTAAGCCGGATGCGGTTGATGCGTTGGCGGGTTATGCTTATTCGACGAATCAAAAGATGCAGAACATTGGAGCGCGCCGGCTTTATACGATAATGGAGCGTCTTTTAGAAGAATTGAGTTTTGATGCACCGGATATGCACAAGAAAAAAGTTGTCGTGGATGCCAAATACGTCAAGGAACGTATTGAAGACGTTTGCAAGGACGAGGATTTAAGCAAGTTTATTTTGTGATACCCCTTGCAAGAGGGCATTTTTGCGGTAAAATGCTCTGATGCAGCCGAACTGGCGGAATGGCAGACGCAGGGGACTCAAAATCCCCCGCCCGCAAGGGCATCCCGGTTCAAGTCCGGGGTTCGGTAATCCTGCCAAGGCTTATGCCAGAACTTTGGCTAACTCTTGGCGGACTTGGCTCTCAATAGTACCTTGCATCATCATTGCTGCTACCGGCAAATCAATCGTGATGCACACCGCCGATTCCTGCGACTCAACCGAACCGGTAACCGAAAAACCGAGTATCTTGAATGAAAAATCTAACGAATACGGACTCGTCCAGACTTCCTTCAAATCGGAAACCGTATAGGTCTGCTTTTCTTTTATTTCTGTACGTTTCGCTTTCAAACGTTCCGTCGCTTCGTCCTGCGAAAGTTTATGCTGATGTGTAACCGAAAGATTAGGCATAATAGTTAGGGAAAGACTGATACTGAATTGTATAGCAACCGGCGGCAAAAGGCAATATCATCTTTTCTCGTCAAAATGGATGCTGAACCAATCCGGCTGATAATGGTCGGCTTCTGTTTCAAACAAAATCGAATCCGAAGCCCGTTCGACGGCAGTAAATCCGTCCCGGTCTTTTTCAAAGACCCAAACTTGTGCCGGATGTACAGCGTTAGCGACCGCCGGATGATGTGTTGTCATAAGAACCTGCGTTCCCGTCTCGCGGTTTTCAAAGTCCCGGATTTCTTCGAGCATTCGGGTACGGAGTTTCCGGTCTAGCCCGTTTTCCGGCTCTTCGATAACGGCAAGCGGTGCCGGTTCGTCTTCCTGAAGCAGAAGAAGATACGTGAACAGCCGCACCATACCGGCAGAAATATGCGTTATCGGCAGCGGCACATCCCGGTCGCGCAACTTGAAGGCAAGTTGCGGCTTCGACGGTTCAGAGTCGTCGAGCAGGATTTTTTCGACATTCGGCATCGCTGCGGCAACACGGTCAAGCAATGCCGATAATTTTTTTTTATAGTGTTTAATAACGTATCGTACAACACCGGAAAGACTGACACCGTGCGGCGATTCCTGACGGTGCGGCAACGCTTTGTCCAAACCGCGGGCAGGGTCGGGAGTAAAATGGCACAGCGTCCAATTTTCAAAAAACCGGCGCAGCGATTGCAGAACGGGAAACTTCGGGTGCGATTCTAATGCCGCTAAACCGAGATGGTTGTAATCCGTGAATTCTATTTTCGTCAGTTCGGCGTTGGTAATTTTTTCGTCAGGAGCCAGATACCGGATACTCTTTGCGCTGTTTTGCAAAAGCATCACGGGCAGCGATTCTTTTCCCCGCTGATATGCTAAAATCTCCGTTTCGATGTACGGTACTTTATGTTTCGAGCAGTCAATGCTGACGGCATACGTTACGGCTTCATTTTCGTTCGGCTGCCGGTAATGAAAGCCGAATGAGATAACCCCGCTGCTGCCTTGAGAATAAACGGCATCATAACCGCCGCGTTTGAGAACAGCGGCATCGGCACCGTAGCGGTAACAGTCGGAAACGAAATTGAAAGCATCAATGGCACTGCTTTTGCCGGTACTGTTAGCACCGGTGAAAAGTGTTACAGGCGAAAGGGCGTACGGAAAAACTTTTGTTTCGTCATCGACGTAAACAAATTTGGGGAAACAAGTTCCGATTCCGACTTGTTTGAGCGACTTAAAATTGCGTACCCAAAAGCCTTCGAGCATTTTACAACGGTTGTGCCTTTATACCGGTATTCTAGCGATAAACCGCTGGTAATGCAAGAGAGAAGACAGGGGACAAGATGGGTAATTACAAATTGATGAGGTATAACATCATTGTTTCCGATGGTCGGGAAATGATGGGCGGGTGTTTGATACCGGATAGACAACGGTTACACGAACCGCTTGAGCAGCATATACAGCAGCAGGACAGCACAGAGAACGTACATTATCCAACTAATACTGTGTCCCTTGCCGCTGAAAAGTTTTATCAGCGGATAGACTATCAAGCCGAACATAACGCCGTCTGCAATGCTGTTCGTCATCGGAATACCAATCAGTATCAAAAATGCCGGTATTGCTTCCGACGCATCGTCCCAGGTCATCTTCGTAATACACTGCATCATCAATGCGCCGACCGATACCAATGCCGCTGCCGTTATCGGCGGATAATTGCCGACGACCGCAATGAACGGCGAACAGAATAATGCCGCAATGAAGCAAATGCCTGCCGCAATCGCCGTCAAACCGGTTCTGCCGCCGCACTCCACCCCCGCGACACTTTCAATATAAGCCGTTACCGTACTGTGTCCGCCGACCGCACCGGCAAGCGTCGCCGCAGCATCTGCCGCAAATACCTTTTCGACCTGCGGAAATTTACCGTCTTCAATCAGTCCCGCCTGCGTACCAATTCCTACTGCCGTCCCAATCGTGTCAAACACCTGCATAAAAAGCAGTATCAGGATAAGCGGAAACAATGCCGTAATATGGACAAACACGCCGGGCAAATCAATTTTCCCGACAACCGGCATCGGGTTTGCCGGAAGCCCCAGCGGCTGAACAAGGTCGATTTTGCCGAGAAACAGCGCACATATTGCCGATGCAAAAATACCGTACAAAATTGCCCCGCGTATCTTCAGCGAATGAAACGATGCCGCAGCGATTAAACCGACAATGAACACAACCGGACCGGAATCAATAAGCATACCGAGCGTCAGATTATTATTTTCGCAAATCACAACACCGGCATTTTTCAATCCGAAAAAAGCGATGAGCAGTCCGATGCCGCCCGCCATTGCATAACGGAGATTCGGACTGATAACGTCGATGAGGTATTTCCGTACATTAAAAAACGTCAGCACAGCAAAAAGCACACCGGTAACAAAAACGGTACCGAGTGCGAGTTGCCACGGCTGCGTTTTGCTGTCCGGTCCCAGAGCAACAGCACAAAGAGGCATAATCGTCATCACGACGAAAAAGTTTTCGCCCATTCCCGGTGCGAGACCGATAGGATAATTCGCCCAAAGTCCCATTAAAATCGACCCGAACGCTGCCGCAAGACAAGTCGTCGTAATCAGAGCGGCAGTATCCATACCGGTCGGATTACCCGATAAAGTACCGGACATTATTTGCGGCTGAACGCAAACGATGTACGCCATCGCCATAAATGTTACCACACCGGCAAGCATTTCCCGTGCAATAGAACTCTGCCGCTGCGATATTTTGAAAAAGGAATCCATTATCAATTCATACGAGCGGTTGAAATTGTTCCAAAACCCGAACGTCGCCGCTGTTAAAGTAGCGTATGTCCCGGATACCGAATTTCATCATTGCCAATCGGGTTAAACCGACACCAAAGGCGAAGCCGCTGTACTCGTTCGGGTCAATATCCGCATTCCGCAGCACATTCGGATGCACCAAACCGCAGGGTATCAATTCCATCCAGCCGTCGCCGCAAGCCGGACAGCCTTTACCGCCGCAGAAAAGACAATTCAAATCCAACTCGAATCCCGGTTCGACGAACGGAAAGAAACCCGGTCGGAGCCGCACCAGCACATCCCGTTTGAAGATTTCGCCAAGCAGCGTCTTCATCACACCGATAAGGTTCGCTACGGAAATACCCTTGTCCACCATTAAACCTTCGCATTGGAAAAACGTATTTTCGTGACTGGGGTCAATCGACTCGTAACGGAAACATCTGCCGGGAAAGATACCGCGGAACGGTGCGCCGAAACGTTTTAATGCCCTGACCTGATTGGCGGACGTGTGTGTCCGCAGCACCATTTCGTTTTGCAGCCAGAACGTATCCTGCATATCCCGTGCCGGATGGTCGGCGGGGATATTCACGCTTTCAAAATTGCCGTACTCGGTTTCACATTCAGGACTGTCGAGAACACAAAAGCCCATACCTTCAAAAATCGTTTCGAGTTCGCTTTGAACGTGAGCAATGGGATGAGCGGAACCGCTGCGTTGAAATGCGGCGGTGAGCGGTACGGTCAAATCAATCTGCCGGCGGTGTTTATTTTGGGCGGAGTCAAGTTTTGCTGCGTTATCGGCAGATTCCTGAATTTTTTCGGCAGCAAAATTTTTGAGGTCGTTTAATTGTTGTCCGAAATTTTTCTTTTCATCAGGCGGGAGTTTGGCGAAGTCGGTATTTTTCGCAAAGTTAGTAACGAGTCCTTTTTTTCCGAGATATTTGATACGGATTTGTTCGACTTGTTCAGGCGTTTTCGCTTCGGCAAGGTCAGCGGTTATCTGCTCTTTCATCGTTTTTACTAATGACGCTGTTCGATTATTTTCCTGCATTAACCTCCGTCTGTCAAGGGAGACGAAGAAATGAATAATTAACAATGAATAATTAACAATGAATAATGACAGAAAACGGAAAACGCAGCGGTGTTCTTCATTATTCATTATTCATTATTCATTATTCATTATTCATTCCTATCCCCCCCTCTCTCTGCGGTTTTGAAAAGCGCGCTTGTAGGGGTGTTGACAATTATTTGGTATTTGCTAGAATACTGCGCAAGAATGAAGTGTTGGTGACGAATGTCCCGCTGGGGCGTTCAGATAACAGGGAATCCGGTGAAGAATTGGTGAACAATTCCATTCCGGGACGGTCCTCGCCGCTGTAATCGGTTGTTGAAAAACGTCATTCATTAGAGCCACTGGTTTTAAGAAAAATCGGGAAGGCAGACGTTTTTTACCGAAAGTCAGAAGACCTACCAACTTACGTAACGTTGTTGCTTTTTTACGAGTTGATAAAAAGCGGACGGTTTTTATTCTTAATTTCCCCTTTTGACGGTCTGTGTCCGCCCGTGTCTTTGCACGAATCATAGTGATTTTGCGCACGGCTGAGGCACGCCCCCGTCACGTTTCCAAGAAAGGAAAAAAGTATGAAAATGTTTTTGCCAATGCTAATGTCCGCCGTACTGGGCATCAGCGTCTCCTCCGGTATTCTCAATGCCGATTTAGTCAAGCGCACGCTCGACTTTGAAAATGTCGGTCAATCGCTCGGTTCCAACAATGCTTGGAACGGTCTAACAGCACCGCCTAGCGAGGTGCCGGTTAGAGACCTGCCTGAAAACGATTGGGATATTGTCATACAGCAGTTTACTGTTGACGGCATCGGTTTTACCAACAGAGCAAACCAAGGGTATCAGTCCTGGTACGGTTTCGGCATTTCAACGAAATCCAATACGGCGGTCGTCCCCGATTACACGAACGATATGGTTTCCAAAACGGGAACCGGAGCGGGCGGTTCGTCAGCCTACGGTGTTGCCTTTTGGGCAACTGATGGTTTCGATTATATCGACTATGGTTATGTCGATTCGCTCGTGATGTCCCTGCCGACAGGAGCGTTGATTGAAAGTATGCAAATAACCAACACGTTGTACGCTCACGATTCAATCAGGAATGGTGATTGGCTTGCGCCAGCCATTGGGACAGGCGATTATTTCACGCTGCTCATTGATGCTTTGGATGCCGACGGTAATGCGTTCGGCACACAAATTGCTTTTGACCTTGCGCGGGACAATTTCGTTCTCGACTATTGGACAACGCTTGACCTTTCGGAGTTCAGCGGGGCGGCAACGTTGTCGTTTTCGTTCGACAGCAATATCAAGGACGCTTACGGGATTCTGTATCCCGCTTATTTTGCGTTTGACGACATTGTCTATTATATCGACGAGGGAAACGCATCAACGCCGGAACCGGCGACGCTGCTGATTTTCGGTTTAGGGCTTGCCGGTCTCGGACTGGTGCGCCGGAAAAAATCATAGCAAACAAATATCAGGGTTACCGCAATCTTACGATTGCGGCTCTTATTCTCATCACTAACCCTCGCCACTATTTATGCACCGCAAAGCCTTTACATTAGTCGAACTCCTTGTCGTCATTGCTGTCATCAGTATATTGGCTGCCTTACTTATGCCTGCCATTCAAGCGGCAAGGGAAGCAGGGCGGCGTGTTCATTGTCAGAGCAATCTTCATCAGATTGGAATAGCGCATCATCATCACCTTGATGTACACGATTATTTTACACCGGGAGGTTACGGGGCAAGAATGTCAAATAGACCCGGCACGACCGGCAGCACTCCGCAGAATAAGTGGCAGGTTCCGCGTCCTTCCGACCCTTCCCGACCGAACGGGACTTTTACCAATGCAGATGTCGGCAAGGAAATTGCGTGGTCGCTTCTGCTGTTACCCTATTTGGAACAGATTCAGGTTTATAATAAGTACAATCTTGACCTTTGGATTGACCATCCTGATAATGCCGAAGCGGTACAAAACGTCGTTGCTGCCTATCTTTGTCCCAGTACCGGTGAGCCGGAGTATTTTCGGGAACGGATGACCCGAACGATGACAACGCCGTATATGACCGTGCCGACTTACGAGAAGGCAACCCCTTTCAAGTGCGCCCGGTCTCACTACAACGGTCTTGAGTCGTCGGGGTACATTGATAATACGGCGGGCATCAGTGATACAGACAGCGGTCTTGGTATGATGTTTTATCTGTCCCAAAGCAATCCAGCCCCCGTTTCGATAAACGGAGTTCCCGACGGAACGTCCAATACGATGATGATTGCCGAGGAATGTGTGTTTTATGATGGGGCGTGGGCTTCGCTTCGGGGAACGTGGACTTATTATGGTTACCAACTTCCGCTGAACAAGAAATCGAATCGGGGAGATGCGATTCATTCCGGTTTTCAGAGCGACCATTCCGCTGGTCTGAATGCTCAATTTGCAGACGGCTCTGCTCATTTCATTGCGAAAGATATTGACGGTTTTGTTCTCCGCTGCTGGGTTAACCGTATGGACGGCGAAGCCGCTGCCGCTCCGTAGTTGACTTTTCATCAGGAAAAATGATAATTGACCTAATAAGCATCAATCTCTGAATTCACGGTGGCAAAAAAAGGTAATTATCTCGAAATTCTTCTGCGGCAAGGCAAAATCAGTCCTGCTCAAGTTTCCGAAGCACAGGAAATGGCGGAATCAACTGCCATTAAGGTTGCCGATGCACTCGTGAAACTCGGCTACGCCGATGCCGAAACGGTTACCAAGGCAATCGCCGAAGAGTGCGGAAGAACTTATGTCAATCTGCAAGGTGCCGTCATTCCGCCCGCCATTGTCGAACTCATTCCCGAATCCGTTGCCCGCGAAAATCAAGTGCTGCCGTTTGCCACAGACGGTGATACGCTTAAAGTGATTATGCGGGACCCGAACGACATTGAAATCCTCGACAAACTCCGCTTCATTCTGAACCGTCCGATAGAACCGATGCTCGCCTCGCCGGAATTGATTCAGGAATCTATCAACCGCTATTACACGCAGAACATCGGGGAAAGTGCGGATTCGCTCATTCAGGAAATGACGGATACGCAAATTGATTTTACCGCAACCGATTCTTACGGTGCCGGCGGCGGTAAAAATGCAGCAGACAGCGATGCGCCGATTGTCCGGCTTGCTAATCTGATAGTCGAAGAGGCAGTCCAACTGCGTGCTTCCGACATTCATATCGAACCGTTTGAAGACCGTGTCCGTGTCCGCTACCGCATTGACGGGGCGTTGGTTGAACGGGATTCTATTCCGAAGCGGCTGCAAGGGTCGATTCTGTCGCGTTTCAAAATTATGGCTCGGCTCGACGTTGCCGAACGGCGTAGAACGCAGGACGGACGTATTAAATTGTCCATTGCCGATAAGGAACTCGACCTTCGTGTGAGCGTTGTTCCGACAAACCACGGTCAAAGCGTCGTGATGCGGATTCTTGACAAGGACAACATTCGTGTTAGTTTATCACAACTTGGTTTTGCGGATTCCGACTACAAAAAGTTCAACACGCTTATCCGCCGCCCGAACGGCATTATTCTTGTAACAGGTCCGACGGGGTCGGGAAAGACGACAACGCTTTACGCTTCGCTCAACGAATTGAATACGCCGACGCGCAAAATTATCACCGCCGAAGACCCAGTGGAGTATTATCTGCCGGGCATCAATCAGGTTGAAATCAAGCACGCCATCGGTTTGGATTTTGCCCGTGTTATCCGGGCGATGCTGCGTCAGGCACCGAACATTATCCTTGTCGGTGAGATGCGGGACTTGGAAACGGCACAGATGGGGATTCAAGCCTCGCTGACAGGACACTTGGTATTCAGCACGCTGCATACGAATGATGCACCGGGGGCGATTACCCGATTGGTCGATATGGGCGTGCCGCCGTATTTGGTGTCGAGTTCGGTTATCGGCATTATGGCACAGCGGCTTGTTCGGACGATATGCAAGAAGTGTGTGAAACCTTATACGCCGACGGACATTGAATTGCAGGAAGGCGGTATTACACCGGAGCAGGCGAAGACGGCAACGTTCAAAAAGGGGGCGGGCTGCGGAGCGTGTAACCGGACGGGCTATCGGGGACGAATGGCGGTATTTGAATTGATGATGATGTCGGCAAAGATTCGGGAGATGACGTTCCAGCAGGCAAGCACGGTCGAAATCCGCAAAACGGCGAAGGCGGAGGGAATGTCAACGTTGTTTATGGACGGCATCCGCAAAGTCCTGAAAGGACAAACGACTGTCGAAGAAGTGCTGCGCGTCGCACGGGAAGATGAAGAGTAAGACGGCAAAAAGACAATCTTTTTGCCCCCCCCCCTTTTGCCGTCTGTCTCTTTGGGATTCTTACAAGTCCCGAATCTCGCCGCGGTTGAGTGTCTTTTTGGCGTTGTCGCCGATGGCTTTGACAATGACCTCTACCAACTTGCCGGATATTTTTACCGTTGATACTGCCGACGTTCCCGCATAGTTGACCAGCATTTCAATTTTTGCGTCTTCGTCCGCTTTGGCTAAACTGCCGGCAATCTGACGCAGCGGTTCCGCATCCGGTAAATCTGCCGGAATCATCGGCACAACAAATTGCTGCAAAAACTTACCGATAGGTCTTGCCGAAAGCGTCATTGCAGCCGGCGGTAATTTCACCGGAGCAGTTGTCGCTTCCAACGCCGCCTTGAATGTCTTTTCCGTTTTGTCAATGTCGAAACCAAAGGCAGCAGCAACGGCTTCGTTCTTTTTTACCGCCCAAAAACCGCCGAGCGTCATCGCTTTCACCATCGCCGGAATATCATCATTGACTTTCCCGCCGCCTGCCGCGATGATGTCTTTCACCGGAACAATTATTTTAGAAACCTTGTAACCGGCAACCGTTTCATAATCGTTCGTGACGTATTTTTTCACGTCAAAATCAATTTTGCTGCCGGCGGCTTGCTGCGCTAACTTAATACCGTCCCGGACTAACTGTATCAATGCGTCTGTCTCGCCGAGCGTGAATGCCAACAGAGCGGTGCCGTCGGCATCCAGCGATGCGCCGAAATCAGCCGTATCCTTCGCTATCGTTGCAAGCAGTATCTTCTTCACCGAATCGGTGATGCGTTCGGCAGTTTTTTGAAATGACTCAACGGCTTTTTCGTCATCTTCATCAATCGTTCCCGCAAGACCCTCAAAGAAACCTTCTGAAAAGGCATCGGTCAAGGTGTCAATCGCCTCTTTGGCTTCTTCTCTTTCGGACTCGCTGATATAGTTGGCAGCATTATACGAAAAAATGGTCTTTGCCGGATTGCCTGCAAAAGCGTTGAACGCCGTTTTCATATTCTTCTGCGCCGCAATTTTTTTGTCAGTTGACGAACCTTTTTTCGCCGCAACGGAAATCGTCGCTGTAATGTCCAGCGACTTCGCATCAACGGCATAAACGACGGACAGCGAAGAGTATTCGTTAAAGCCTTTTTTCAACGCTTTATGTATCATCTCGAACGCTTCGCCGGCATTCTCGTTGCCCGCCATCGTCATCAGCATCCCAAGCGGGGCTAATATCGTTTCGAGGGCTTCCGGTGATGTGTTCTCAAAATTTAATTTGGTACCAAATGTCTGTTTCTCGAATTCGGGAAACAACTTTTTCGGGTCTGCCGGTACTGCGGCGATTGCTTTTTCCGGTGCCGCGACAACGTAGTTCATCTTTTGGATAACGGTATAATTGCCGAGGGGCGATTTGTACGAATACGCATTGCCGTTTTTCGTCAATGCCGCACGAATCGTGTCAAACACCGGTTCGGCACCCGGTATGCCCGCCTTTTCGATGTCGGTAATCGGCAGGAACGCGAAAAGTTCGAGTTCATTATTCTCTGTACTCCGCAGAGCAAGGCTGATATTGCCTTTGGAATTGATGCCCTGCAAATTCTTAAACGGGGCGAGGTTTTTCTTCACGGTATCCTCATCAATGAGTATGCCGGCGAAGCGTTCGATGATGCTGATAATCGTATCGACACCAGCAGCCTGAATGGTCAAAAATGGTTTCAGGTCTTGTTCCTCCGCCTGCAATCCTTTTGGGGCAGCGGCGGCAAATGTAACGGCGCATAACAGCGCAAAATTCAATAACAAACGCATAAGGTTCTCCTTTAATGTTTAAGTTGACAACGATTGTGCCACGTCCGTTCGGTAAGCGACGACGGCGGGTAAATAACCAACAACAGAAGCGAGTAAAATCAAGCCGGGTATCAGCACTAACTCCGCCGCCTGAAAATGCCACGGATTGACAACGACCATTACCGCCGAGGCAATGACCGGACCGGCAACGGCTATCAAACCGTGTCCGATGACCAGCCCGATAAAACCGCCGCCGAGCGACAGCAGTATCGACTCCAGCAGAATAATCATCATCACGGTTCCCCGTTTTGCCCCCAATGCCCGCATAATAGCAATTTCCTGACGGCGTTCATTCATCGAATTGTAAATGCTGACCATCATTCCGATTGCCGCAACGAAAATGACCATCACGGCGAAAATAATCAGAACGGTTTGTATCCGTCCGACTATCATCTCGAACAAACGCGTGATTTCGTAAGTCGGTTTTGCGACCTGCACATCCAGGTCGGCAACGAGCCGGTCGCCGAGGGACATCGTCAGCGGATTCAAATCCTGCTTGCTCAAATCACCGACCTGAACTTCGTCCATTCCGACAGCATTTTTTGTGATAACCGGTTTGACTTCTTTGTCTTTCGTCAGCACGAGAACAGCAGAAATGCGGCGGTCGCTGCGTTTGGACAGGACTTTATCGAGAGCCGTTTTGCCGCTGTGGTCGTTCATAATGAAGAAGCCTTCGAGGTTAACGAAAAAGGCTTGGTCGTTGGGCGTACCGGTCGGGTCGAGAATACCGGTAACCGTAAATGTATCGGGTTCGGGAAACTCTTTTGACGGCGTATGTTTCGTGTTCGCTGCACGGAATTTGTCGCCGGGTTTTAGGTTTGTTTTTTTTGCAGCACTGTAACCGAGAACGGCATCAAAGTCTCCGCCGGCAGACATATTT
This sequence comes from Planctomycetaceae bacterium, assembly GCA_031288955.1. GTDB lineage: Bacteria > Planctomycetota > Planctomycetia > Pirellulales > Thermoguttaceae > WRKP01. The sequence continues at coordinate 14,016 of JAITQJ010000187.1, forward strand.
TCGCCGCGGTAAAACGAATAGTTGTATTTGTCGAGGTAGCGCAGTTCAGTAAAAAACTTCGGCGTGGAGGCGATAACCGGCATACCGTAAATATGTTCACCGAGAGCGATAGGGATTGCCAATTCAACTTCGGGAGAATACTGACCGGTGGCGATTTTTTGATAATAATCGAACGGAATAGTATCGCTCAAATAACTGGAGTAAAAAACGGCACCGAGGACAGTTTCGAGCGGCGAACCTTTCGGCGGTCCGACGACGAGGTCGTAACCTTGTGCGCTCCGCATAAAGGTTTGATTCAGAACGCCGTAGATAACGATGACAGCGACGACGAGGGCAACGCCGAGTCCCATTGAAAACGCGGTCAGTCCTGAAGCCAGAGACCGATGCTGAATACTTCGCCAGGCTATTTTCCAAAGAGGCATTTTTTAATTGATAATTGATAACGGGAAATGGAGAAAAACGGACACAGCAGCGGTTCGGATACACTCCCGACTCCTGATTATCGATGACATCTCTCCGTTTGTCAATGGAATTGTGTCCGTTTGTTTTATAGCCGCCGCTGAAAGACAGTACGGTTATTGCGGAAGCCAATTCAGTTTCGGAACGCTGAAACGTTCATCGGCTCCCAACGGAACGATAAAGTCTGACGGCTGATATTTCGGCAGAGGCTTGTCCAACACCGCAGGATATAATATCAAACACGAAGCCCGTTTTTTGTCTAATTCCGCCTCCCAAGTGTCTTTGGTGTCTGTCTTCACAAACGGACGAATCAGAAACAACCGCTCCGCTAAAACCTGTATATGAACATTGTCCGCCGGCAGTGCCAGCGGCTTTGCTATTGCTGCCAGCGAGTCGGTCAGTTGAATAATCGTACGCTGCGGTGTGTCATTATACAACACCGCAGCCTCGCCGCAGAGCAGTGAATTCGAGAGTATTATGCGGACACCGCCGGCAGCAGACCTGGAACCGGTGCCGTCAGACACAGATGTTTCCGGTTCTTTAGCCGTATCTTCCGAATTGACGTAACGGAAAAAGGCGGCATTATTGTGAAATGCTGCAAAGTCCGGCAATGCCGTATTGATAACCGTTAGACGGCATTGCGAAAACTGCAAACCGGCATTACCCGTGATATTGCATAAAGACCAATACGGTGCCGATATGTTCGGCTGAATCCGAAGTGTTAAAGCGATTCCTTTGAACTCCGCCTTACCGCCGAAAACGGACAGAAAACTCAAATGATGCCGGACATTCGGCGTATCTGCCGGTTCAAATTCAATACCCGGAAAATAACCGTCTGCCGCCGTAAAACGGCAACGCCGGTTATGGAGAACGACAGGTTCACCTGCCTTTTGCATACCGTTCCAACGCAAAACGAATTCCGTTTCTTTGTCGGTGTCAATGTTTGCCAATGCTTCGGCAAGCGACGCAAACGCATCGGCAGTTTCTCCCGACGGGTCAATGACGCGCCGCAGATGACTGCCCGCCGTTGGTCGAACACTCGGCTCCGGCAGCAGCGGACGTGGAACATCCAGCACGCTTAATCTGTACGGAACGCCGTGCGGAGGATTGACCGCCGCTTTCACAGACGGCAGCAATGCCGGCTGCAACCGGTAACCGATGTATTTTGTTCCGAGACCGGCACGATGCGTTGAGTGTTTTATCGGCGACAAGGCAACAGCAAAGCCCGTGTTTACCGCAGTTTCCAGGACGAGTGCCGGTTCGGCACTTGCCGGTTTTAAGGTTATTGTTGCTGCCGGCGGCAATGCCGGTTCTGTCGTAACCTCTTGCATATTCGGCAGCGGCAGAGGTGCGGTCTGTTCTGAAAACAGCGTCATAAAAATAAAGCCGCAAAACAGCAGCGCAACAGACGTAATCCAAGGCGTGTGCCGCTGCCAAAACTTCCGCCGTTCGGACACCGGCATCGGCGAAATAATGCCGCCTTTTCCTGTCGTCTGCAAGCCGATATTTTTTGCGGCAGTCAGCAGAGAACGGATTAACACGGCAGGCGTTTGAAAACGCTGCACCGGGTCTTTCGCCATCATCCGTTGAATCAGTGCGGCAATTTCCAGCGGCACATTCGGCTGGAAAGACCGTATGTCCGGCGGTGCGTCGCCTTGATGCTGCAATAATTTTTGTAACATTGTTCCTTCGGGAAACGGCGGGCGGGCAGCAAGCATAAAAAAGAATGTACAGCCGAGCGAATAAATATCGCTGCGGATGTCCGCATTTCGGGGGTCGCGGGCTTGTTCCGGCGAGATGTAATCGAACGTGCCGAGAGTCACGCCGCTGGCGGTCAAATCGTGCTGGTCTTCCGAGGGGTCAAGAAGCCGGGCGAGTCCCATATCAATCAACTTGACTTTACCGTTTTTCATTATCAGAATGTTCGACGGTTTCACATCCCGATGCACAACCCCGTGTTCGGCAGCGTGTGCCAAAGCGTGGGCAACCTGAACGGTATTATTCAACGCCGCCGGCAGCGAAAGTCCTTCATTTTTTTCTGTCAACTCTTTGACATTCGTGCCTTCGATATATTCAAAGACGATAAACGGTAATCCGTTTTCTTCACCGGCAAAATACACCTGGGCGATATTTTCGTGATTCAGCCGGGCAGCCGATTTGGCTTCGTTCATAAAGCGGGCAGCGTTGCCTTGATTTGTCCGCCGGTGCGGCAGCGTTTTGACGGCAACTTTCCGGTCGAGTGCCGTATCGGTTGCAAGATAGACCTTTCCCATACCGCCGCCGCCGATGTAATCGTCGATAATATAATGACCGAGTTTCGTTCCTATCGGCAGCGTACCGCCGCTTGCAGAACCGGACGTTGTTTCCGATTCAAGCGACTGCATAAACGGCATCGTTTCCGACTGAAACACAGCCGCATCTGCCGAAGAAGCATCGCCCCGCGGTAATTCCGTACTGCCTTTTATTGACGGTATTGTCATAAGTTAATTATCATTAGAGACGTTCCCGAACCGTTTTTTTATGTGTTCTCTTTTTATATTCTTCGTGTCCCTGTGTTTATTTGCAGGAGCGGTATTCTTCAAACAGCCGTTCAATGCCGGCTTCCTTATCTGTGCCTGTGTGTAACACAATGCGGTAACGCAGCGTAAACGATTCGCCTTCCTCTAATTTGAGGTTTCCCGCTCCTTTCTTTTTTCCTTCAAAGTGGTAAATCCCGAAAGGATTGGCGGCAAAGAGTCCGTAATCCCTTGCGTGCCAGTATGCCGGATAACGGAAACTCGACGGATGATTCAAAACGGCGATACCCTGAATCGAACCGTCAACGAAACCGTAATAATCGACCCAGGGCGAACGTTTTCCCCAGAGTTCCCCGTCTTTGATTCCTTCGGCGTTAATGAGATGTCCGCCCCAATGAGGATTTTCTGCCGTTTTATATTTTTGTGCCGTAATGTTCATTGTATCGGGAACACGAATCCCGAATGTCCCTTCCTTGGTGTCGTTGAAAACGATACTGCGGTTTGCTGTTACAGTAATATCAAAATCAATGAATCGTCCGGGAGCGTTTCTTCCTTCTAGTTCTCCGAAACGCAGCGAACGGACATCACGGCAGAGAATTTCGCCTTTTTTGTCCGTCCAATTATTTTCGGTGATGATGACCGCGGTATTGTTATCGGTTTCTGCTTTCCGAAATTTTTGATGCCGGATTGTTCCTTCGTTCAAGAGCCAGAAATTGACCCCGCTGACATCACCGTGCGAAAACCAGAGCGACCGGTGATGCGGATGGTCAGTCTCTTCATTACTATTACGTTTGAGCATCGGATAATCGCGGGTCATCTTGCTGCCCGACGGTCCGATAAGAGGATAGACAATCGGAGTCCCTTGAAAATCCGTGATATAACCGGCGAATATCTGCTTATCGGCAAGGACGTTGTATCCCGTGTCTGTTTTTTGCAGCGATAATTCTGCACCGGTTGTATGACACACAAAACAGGCTGCGGCGAACAAGACGGTACATCGGCAGGGAAATCGGTTACAAAAATTGTTCATTATTCAACGTTTCGATGAGAACGTTCGCCGGCATCATCGACTTGCATTATTTCGGTGAAGCCGGAGATACGAAACACATTGTACACGTTATTGGAAGTTCGGGCAACGGTGAAACTCGTTTTGCCTGCGAGTTTGCAGTGTATCAGACACAGCCGCAGAAAAGCGGAGGAAATGTAATCAACGCCGTTGAGGTCAAAAACAAGTTGCGCCTTTTGATTATCCTGGTGCTGTTGTTTTGTGAAGAACTCGTTAATTCGGCTTTTCAGAGGGCGTTCGATTTCCGCACAGACTTCTCCGTCGAGTCTGCCGGTAAAGTTACAAAGCAGCGTATTGCCGGTCTCGGTAAATTTCATTCCATTGAAAATATAAGACGCGTTGATATTTATACACTCATTCAAATCGATTGTCAATAGCCGCAAGCAGAGTGTAAAATGCCGTTCTTTACCTGCGGTGCCTTAAATCAGCCTTCAAAAACACAAAACACTCCGTTAAAACATATCAAAACTCGCAGTTTCCCGGCGTTCTGGGGAACGGCAGGACATCGCGGATGTTTGCAATACCGGTGATGAACATTAACGCCCTTTCTAAACCGAGACCGAAACCGCTGTGCGGCACCGTACCGTATCGGCGCAAGTCGGCATACCAACGGTATGCCTCCATATCCAATTCCTGTTCCTGCATACGCTCCTCCAATAAATCAAGCCGGTATTCCCGCTCACTGCCGCCGATAATTTCACCCACTTTCGGCACCAACACGTCCATCGCCCGAACCGTCTTGCCGTCTTCGTTGACCCGCATATAAAACGGCTTAATCGTCCGCGGATAATCGTACAATATCACCGGACTCTTAAAATGCTCCTCCGTCAAAAACCGCTCGTGTTCACTTTGCAAATCCGTCCCCCAATCAACTTTATAGTCGAATTTTTTGCCCGACTTCTGCAAAATGTCAACCGCCTCGGTATATGATAGACGGACAAACGGACTTGTCAAAACGTGATTCAGCGTTTCGATAAGCGTTGTGTCGATATGCTTGTTGAAAAAATCAATGTCTTCGGCACAATCCCTGAGTACATCAGAAATCAGGCGGCGTAAAAATTTCTCCGCCCATTCCATATTTTCTTCAAGAACGCAAAATGCTATTTCCGGTTCAATCATCCAGAATTCGGCAGCGTGCCGGGACGTGTTCGAGTTTTCGGCACGAAACGTTGGACCAAAAGTATAAACCCGGCTCAACCCGCAGCAGTATGTTTCGACATTCAACTGCCCGCTGACCGTCAGATACGAGGATTTGGCGAAAAAGTCCTTTGAAAAATCGACTTTACCGGTATCGTTTTTAGGCGGATTGTTCAGGTCGAGCGAAGTGACGTGAAACATTTGCCCCGCCCCTTCGCAATCGCTGGCAGTGATAATCGGTGTGTGGACGTAATAAAAGCCGTTTTCCTGAAAGAATTGATGTATGGAAAAACTGACCCGGTTACGGATTCGGGCAACAGCACCGAAAGTGTTCGTGCGAACCCGAAGATGTGCCAGTGAACGCAGAAATTCAAGGGAGTGTCCTTTTTTTTGCAGCGGATATGTTGCGGGGTCGGCAGTGCCGATAAGTTCGATACTTTGCGCTTCGATTTCGGTTGCCTGTCCCTGACCGGGAGATTCTTTGACAAGTCCTTTAACAGCAATAGAACTTCCGGCAGTAACGGCTTTGATGTCGGTTTCGTCATTGGAGAGTTCTTTTGGGACGATAATCTGAACGTTTCCTTGCGAAGAACCGTCGTTGAGTTCAACAAAACTGAATCCTGCTTTGGAGTCCCGCCGGGTTCGCACCCAGCCTTGGAGAATAATTTGTTTGCCGATAGATTCCGCTTTCCGGGCGGCGGCAACGGTCATCTTTTCATAAGTCATCGCTGCATTATACACCAAAGGCGGCTGGTCGGCAAATACATTGCGGGTCGGCAATCATCATTCACGGGGCTTTTTCCTGCCGTTTTCTCTGTTAAAATAACGTAATGCGGACAGAACACGATACAATGGGAGCCGTTGAGGTTCCAGATGATGCTTATTACGGAGCGCAAACACAGCGGGCGGTCGAGAATTTCCCGATTTCCGGCAAAACAATGCCGCCGGAGTTGATTCACGCTCTCGGTGCCGTTAAATGGGCTTGCGCCAAGACAAACGAAGAATTGGGAATGTTTAACCGGCAATGCCGTAGCCGGCTCTCGAAACAACAAATCAAAGCGTTGAAGCAAGCCGCCAAAGAAGTTGCCGCCGGCAAGTTTGACGACCAGTTTCCCGTGGACGTTTTCCAAACCGGCAGCGGGACTTCGACGAATATGAACGCCAATGAGGTGATTGCGCGGCGGGCAAACGAAATTGCGGGGTGTGAGGCAATCCACCCCAACGACCACGTCAATCTTGGACAATCCACCAACGATATTTTTCCGACAGCGATACATCTTGCTGTTGTGAAACTGATTGACGGCTGTCTTCTCAAAGCAATCGAAAATGCCCAATATGTCTTGTACAAAAAAGCAGAAAAATGGGAGAATATCTTGAAGGTTGGACGCACACACCTTGCAGATGCAACTCCCATTACTCTTGGGCAAGAGTTCGCTGGATTAGCATCTCAACTCTACGAAGCACAGTCAAATCTCTTGCTGACCCTCGACCGCCTTGCTCAATCCCTTCCGGTCGGAGGAACTGCCGTAGGAACCGGCATCAACACGCATCCCGAATTCGGAGAAAGGGTTGCCGAACACTTAACAAATTACTTCAAACTTGACGTAAGAAGAGTCGTCTTTTCAGAAAGCGAGAATCACTTCGCTTCCAATGCCCAGCGGGACGAACTTATTACCGCTCATTCGCTCATCAAATCTGCGGCTGTTACAATAATGAACGTTGCCAATAATATCCGCTGGCTCGGTTCGGGACCCCGCTGCGGGTTTTACGAAATCATCATTCCCGACTTGCAGCCGGGCAGTTCTATTATGCCGGGAAAAGTCAATCCGGTGCTGTGCGAAGCGTT
>JAITQJ010000219.1 GCA_031288955.1 Planctomycetaceae bacterium
CAGCGTAAGTTTATTGCTGCTATCGGCGGCGGTGTTATCCCGAAGCACGTTAAAGATTTTGCTCTTGATAAGGGAATGTATGTTATCACGCAGTCCGGCGAAACGGTTGACGTTGAATCGCCTCCGCAAAGCATCGGCGTGCGGAATTGGTAACGGTAGGAAAACAGACGAATTGCAAAGTCTTGTTATTTTACATCTGTAAAGTATGATATAGCATACTGAAAGAATCAAACAACAGTCCATTAACCTAAAAGGAGATAACATTGGCTAAAAGACTTTTTACAAGCGAAGCCGTCAGTATGGGACATCCCGATAAACTCGCCGACCAAATTTCTGACGGCGTACTCGATGCCCTTTTCACCGAAGATAAATACAGCCGCGTTGCCTGCGAAACTCTCGTTACAACCGGTATCGCTATTATCGCCGGTGAAATTACAACCGAAGCAAAAATCGATTATCAAACCGTTGTCCGCGATGCCATCCGAAAAGTCGGATATACCAACGACGAATGGGGCATCAATGCCGACACCTGCGCCGTAATGGTTTCGCTCGACCGGCAAAGTCCTGACATTGCCCAAGGTGTCAACGATGACAAAGGAAGCCGCCACGAAGGAGAAATCGGTGCCGGCGACCAAGGCTTGATGTTCGGTTATGCCTGCAATCACACGCCGGAGTTAATGCCGCTGCCGATTGCTCTCGCACACCGAATCACGAACCGTCTGACCGAAGCCCGGTTCAACAAAGAAGTTTCGTGGCTGCGTCCCGACAGCAAAAGCCAGGTTACTATCGAGTTTGACGGTCTTAAACCGGTGCGGATTGATACGGTTGTCGTTTCAACGCAGCACGACCCCAGCATTGACCAGAAAGGCATTGCTGATTACGTTATTGCGAAAATCATTGAGCCGGTTTTGCCGAAGGATTTAGACACAAAGGGCATCAAATATCACGTCAATCCGACGGGGCTTTTCGTTGTCGGCGGTCCGCACGGCGATTGCGGTCTGACGGGACGTAAAATCATCGTTGATACTTACGGCGGCTGGGCTTCGCACGGCGGCGGGGCGTTCAGCGGCAAAGACCCGACGAAGGTTGACCGCAGTGCCGCTTATATGGCGCGGTACGTTGCGAAAAACGTCGTGGCTGCCGGTTTGGCGGATTCCTGCGAAGTGCAGTTGGCGTATGCGATTGGCGTACCGGAACCGGTGAGTGTTTCGGTCGATACAAAAGGAACTGCCAAAATTTCCGAAGAGAAACTGTCGCAGATTATCCGTGAAGTGTTCCCGTTGACTCCGAGCGGCATTATCAAGACACTGGATTTACGCCGTCCGATTTACCGCAAAACAGCAGCCGGCGGACATTTCGGACGCAGCGACGCTGACTTCTTCTGGGAAAAAACGGACAAGGCAGAAGAACTAAAAAAACGCAGTTAAAGCGTTATCAAAGGCAGCATCAATGAGGCGGAGCCGGTGTGATAAAACACAGCGGTTTCCGCCTTCGTGTTTCCGGGGTTAATTTTTGTGATTCCATTCTAAAATCTGTCCCCGCTCTAAAAGTTTATTGCGGTAAAGCGTCTTGTCGATATTATGCAGCGGACAATTTTCTTTAACGGCTTGGGCGGCAGCCACACCGGCGGATTCGCCGAGTACACAAAAATATGGTTCCATCCGTGCCGAAGCATAAGCGATGTATGATGCCGAAAAACAAACCGGAACGAGAAGATTAGTACACTGCTCCCGCTTCGGAATTATCACTCCGTAAGAAATCTGATACGGCTTGCCCGTACCGCGGTTTCCGCCGATAAACATATTGCCTTCCGTTGCCACTCCGAGTTGTCCGGTTTCAGGATGTTTGGCAGCATAACGCCGAACCGGATAAGTATCTACTCCGTAAAGCGCAAGCCCGACGCTGTCCTTGTGCTGCCGCTCATTCCAGACATCGTGCAGGTCGAGAACCGTTTCGCCCTGCATCCGCCGGCAAATCCGAATGTAAAGTTGGTTTGGAAAACCGGCGGTGTCTTCGTGCATCGTTTTATCAAGACCGTACAAAGCGGTTTCCTTGCGGAATTTTTCGGGAACACGTAAATCGGTCGAAAGAAAATGATGAATACCGCGTAAATAATTACGATGCCAAGCCCAAACGTTGTGCCGGACAGTCCAATCGCCGTCTTGATAAAACCGGCTCTCGCCCAGCGGTGCTATCGAAAAAAGCGACTCCCGTTTGTAATTGTATTCTCCGTTGTTCATCCAGCCCGGAAAAATGTCGGCTAACCTCTTCATCAAAGCGGACTCGTTGCTGCCGAGCGTCTTGACGAGATAGTCAACATAACGTCCGAGAAGTTCATAATCTTTCGGGTCGTAATCCTCTGGAATACCGAGCGGAATTTTCTTTGCTTCGTCCTTTGTAACATAAAAGCGGTAATTGTACGCTTGGGTATAATCATCGCCTTCGCCGACCGTTTTCCCGTGGTCGGCATCAACCATTTTCAGCAGTCCGCTTTCCGGTTTGCCGGGTTCGACAAAGGGGTCAATCGGTGTCCAGCACGTCGGCAGACCGACACCGGCAACTTTTTCGTTGAATTTTTCCCTCGGCTCCCGACCAACGGTATAATCAACTTTGGCAAGAGCCGTCAAATCCGCTTCGTAGGAAGCGTCGATAAACATTTTGGCGTTAATGTTACGAAAATTCGAGGCATCCGTCTTCGCCGCAGGAACACCGTAAGCGTCCGGCGGGGCAAATTCAATCCGAACACTTTTCAGTACCGTTCCTTCTTTTTCGACCGCGGCAACCCGATATTCATACACAACGGGAATGTTTTCTTCTTCCATCCAATCAACAGAGGCTTTACGAAAAAGCGGCGGCAGTTTGCCCAACTTGAAGACTTTGCTTTTGGTCAATCCGCCGACACTTTTCGGGTCGGGACAATCTTGTGCCGGTTTGATTCCAGCACCGAGAATTCCGCCGAGCCATCGGCTTGGTTCGATAATTATCACGTTCATTCCTTCCTGTTTTGCCGCAACCGCTGCGGTGAGACCGGAAGGCGTGCCGCCGTAAATGCAGACATCAACGGTAACAGCAGATTCAGCCGCAAAAAGTTGAATTCCTGCGGCAATAAAAATCACCGTGAAAAAACGTATCAGCGAAATCATCATAAGACATTCTCCTTTTACCGGAATGAAAACAAGTTTGACAGGACGAGTATCATTATACCAGATGAAAAACTCCCTGTCCAACGGCACATAACAAAGCCGGTTGACAACCTGTGTGTAAAAGAGGATAATACACTCGGTTTTGAATTTGTCCTTTCACCCCCTTAAAAATGAGAACACTCGTGACTGTTTCAGCGGTGCTGATGTTATCGGCTGCCGTTTTTGCGCAGGACATTTCGCTGCCTGCACCGCAAAAGACCGGAGGCACACCGCTGCTTGATGCAATCAGCGCACGGCAATCGACCCGCGATTTTTCCGATAAGGAAGTCGCTCTGCAAGACTTATCCGACCTCCTTTGGTCGGCGTACGGTTTTAACCGTGAAGACAAACGTGTCATTCCGACACCGAGAAATTCACAGGAAATTTCGGTGTACGTTTTCCTCAAAAACGGCGTGTATCTTTACGATGCGAAATCGAACGTATTGATTCACAAAGCAGCGGGCGACCAACGGAAATCCGTCGGGGCGCAGGATTATGTTTATACCGCACCAGTCAATTTCCTGTATATGGCAGACGAAAGCAAAGGTATGGGAACAGCGTCGAACGTTGCTGTCGGCTGTGCTGCTCAAGATGTCTATCTTGTTGCGGCATCGAAGGGACTCGGTGCAGTTGTCCGTACCGGCGGTCTCGACCCCGAAACGCTCCGCAAACTCTTAAAACTGACGAAGCGGGACGTGCCGATAGCCGGTCAAACGATTGGACATAAGAAATAATGCCTGCTGAAAGCGTCCTAAGGGAGTCGAACCCTCAATTACAGCTTGGGAAGCTATCGTGTTGCCGCTACACTAAGGACGCACTTTTTATTTATGCAGACAAATAACAACACACGGATTATAGCACAATACCGCTTATCAGGGAATAGGGGGAATGAAGGATTACAAAGAGAAGCGGACATCATTATCAGCCATCAATTTCAGCACGTAAATGCACACATTCAAAACGTTTTCGCTCCACGGTCAGGATTACGGTTATTACGCTTTATCCGCTCTTGACACTGACTTGTCTGTGCTGCCGTATTCGCTGCGTATCCTTCTCGAATCCGTTTTACGCAACTGCAACGGTTCAGACATCACCGAAACCGACGTGCAGAATCTTGCCCAAGGGAAAGCGTGCGAAGTGCCGTTTAAGCCGGCGCGGGTCATTTTGCAGGACTTCACCGGCGTACCCGCCGTTGTTGACCTTGCCGCAATGCGTTCAGCAATGCACCAACGCGGCGGCGACCCCGATAAAATCAATCCGCTGATTCCCGTTGACCTCGTTATTGACCATTCGATTCAGTGCGATTACTCCGGCAATGCCGATGCACTGCAAAAGAATGTCGGCATTGAATTCCAACGCAATGCCGAACGCTACGCTTTACTGCATTGGGCGCAAAAGTCGCTCAATAATTTCCGTGTCATTCCTCCGTCTGTCGGCATCATTCATCAGGTTAATCTGGAATACCTCGCCGATGTTGTTTATGTCAAAAAAGATTACAGCAAAAAAAATGACGGCAAAGAGACGCAGTCGGCAGTTCCGCTCATCTATCCCGATTCGGTACTAGGTACCGATTCGCATACGGTAATGATTAACGCTTTGGGCGTTCTCGGCTGGGGAGTCGGCGGTATCGAAGCGGAAGCCGTAATGCTCGGTCAGGCGTACAATATGCTTGCGCCGGAAGTCGTCGGCTTTGAATTGACCGGCAAATTGCGCAGCGGTATCACCGCAACCGACCTTGTACTCACTGTTACAGAAATGCTGCGGAAAGAGGGCGTGGTCGGGAAATTTGTCGAGTATTTCGGAACCGGCGCAGAGACGATGCCTGTTGCCGACCGGGCTGTGCTGGCAAATATGGCACCGGAATACGGGGCAACGATGGGCTTTTTTCCCGTTGATGAGATGACGCTGCAATTTCTTCGGGAAACCGGCAGAGCGCAGAAAACCGTTGACCTTGCGGAGATGTATTACAAAACGCAGGGCTTGTTCCGCTCTGCAAGTCAACCGGTGCCGCAATACTCGAAAGTCTTATCACTGAATCTCGCCGATGTCGAAACGTGCGTTGCCGGTCCGAAAAGACCGCAAGACCGGCTGCCGCTTAATAAAATCGGTAACAAAAAGTCCGAAGCGGACGCTGGCGGGATTGCCGATAATCCGGTTGTCATTGCGGCGATTACGAGTTGTACAAACACGAGCAATCCGCAACTGATGATTACCGCCGGTTTGCTGGCAAAGAAAGCCGTTGAGAAAGGCTTGCAAGTTCCGCCGTTCGTCAAGACAAGTTTGGCTCCCGGTTCGCGTGTTGTTACAGATTATCTGGACAAAGCCGGTTTGCTTGAACCGCTGCAAACGCTGGGCTTTCACGTTGCCGGTTACGGCTGTATGACGTGCATCGGCAACAGCGGTCCGCTGCTGCCGGAAGCCGAAAAAATGATAACGGAAAAGAATGTAACCGCAGCGGCAGTGTTGTCCGGCAACCGGAATTTCGAGGGGCGTGTGCATCCGCTTGTGAAAGCGAATTATCTTGCCAGTCCGCCGCTGGTTGTTGCTTTTGCGCTGGCGGGAACGGTGAACATTGATTTGACAACGCAACCGATTGCGAAAGCATCAGACGGACACGATGTTTATCTCAAAGATATTTTTCCAACGGATGCCGAAATTGCGGCGGCAGTGAACTCTGCGGTCAATGCCGAAACGTATCATCGGCGTTATGAAGACGTGTTTGCGGCGAACGCTCAATGGAATGAGATTCCGACAACGAAGTCGAAATTGTTCGCTTGGAATACGGACAGCACGTACATTCAGAAGCCGCCGTTTTTCACCGGTGCGGGCAGTTGGTCGGCGGAGAACGGTCTGTTGCCGTGCCGCTGTTTGGCGGTTCTCGGCGATTCGATAACGACTGACCATATATCTCCGGCGGGAGCGATTAAAGTTGATTCACCGGCGGGCAAGTATTTGCAGTCGTTGGGTGTTTTGCCGCAGGACTTTAACAGTTACGGTTCGCGGCGGGGCAATGACCGGGTGATGACCCGCGGGACTTTTGCAAACATACGTATCCGTAACAAAATCGTTCCTGAAACGGAGGGCGGTTATACAAAGTATTTCCCTGCCGGAGCAACATTGCCGGCGGGAGAAACGCTGCCGATTTATGATGCGGCAATGAAATACAAGGCGGAAGGCACGCCGCTTGTTATTTTGGCGGGCAAAGAATACGGGACGGGCAGCAGCCGGGATTGGGCGGCGAAGGGGACGGCGTTGCTGGGGGTCAGAGCGGTCATAGCGGAAAGTTTTGAGCGGATACACCGCGGTAATCTTGTCGGAATGGGAGTGCTGCCGCTGGAATTTTTGCACGGAGCAAACAGTGAGTCGCTGCGTTTGACAGGCGAAGAGGAGTTTGCACTGCCGAAAATTGATAAAAGTTTTAAGCCGGGCAGCGAACTATCGGTGATAGCGGCGCGTCCGGTGCAGATAAACGGCAGGGCGATGTTAAGTGAAACGGAGTTTAAGGTCAGAGTCCGCATCGACACGCCGGTAGAATTGCAATACTATCTTAACGGCGGTATTCTGCCGACCGTATTGGAGAAATTATGTAGCGGGAATTGCAAAAAAAGTTAGACTTGTTCGGTAACTTCCGAAGTTTGGATAAAACCTTGTAAAAGTCTACGTTTTATTTTATTGAATTTACGCAGTCTGTCTATTTTCGGTTACCGAACAAGTCTATTATACAACCGGCAGAGACAACTGCAAGGTACGTGTTTATATCGTGTTCATAAATTGTGCATTGCTGTTTCAAAAAAACCACCTTTTTTTGCATCGGCAGTTTTCCCAACAATTTCACAACATTATTCTTCCGTTTGCGTTCAGATTATCAACGGGTTTTTCTCATTTGTCCTTCGACCTAACTCCTTTGTTTATTTAGTCTTATCATAAAAAAATAGACTTTTGAACACTTTTAGCCTTTTTATTACTATTATCATTAAATTTATTAAATAATGAAAAAAGATCCTTGACAACCCGATAAAATAGCGTACAATAGGGTTGAAAAGAATATATTACGCTTTTCCAAACCCCCTATTGACCGCGATGAAATATGTTCAGCCCATTATGCTCGTCTTGTCAATCCCGTTTGTCCTTTTTCGGTACGGCGGCTCTTAACCTCTCTATTTTATCAGATTAAAACATTTTACCAAATAGAGGTTTTTTCGCCTCTTGCGGTATTTTGTAATGTATATTTTCGAGCAGAGGAACATAATTTAACAAGAAAGGCGTTAAATATTTCAGTTTTTCGTCAAACGATTGCTGACGAAAAGTGTATAGTTGATAGTAGGAGTACGAAAAAATTACGGCGGGAATGTCTTCGGCATTTTCGTATTACCCGGTGTGCTTCATCCCCTTAATTGATACGTTCTATGTTTGACACAGAATACCCTATGACGGATTTTGGTGATTCGGTCGAGTCTATCGACGACCACCTTATCCTTGATGACGTTGACTTCGATGAAGAGGAAGAGTTTGAGGCTCTCTTAAGCAGCGAAGACGATGATGAAGATTTTCAGGAAGTATTTGACCCGAGTCTTCTTGATTTCGACAGCGGCGACACTTGGTCGGACGACCCTGTGCGGATGTACCTGACGCAAATGGGGGAAATATCGCTGTTAAATCGGGACAGAGAAATTAAACTGGCACATCAAATCGAACGTTCACGGCGGAAGTTTCGGGCGAAACTTCTGGAGTGCGATTACGTTCTCCAACACGCTGTCCGTACTTTGAGGCGGGTGCATAAAAACGAGTTGCCTTTTGACCGGACACTGCAAACGAACGAAACGGATAGTTTGCAGAAACGGCAAATTTTAGGGCGTTTTCCAATAAATCTGCAAACGCTTGAATTGCTCGTGAGACGGAATCGACGGGACTACAAGGTGGCGACAAGTCAGCGTTATCCAATGGAAGAGCGGTTGTTTTCGTGGAAGCGGCTTGGTCGGTCGCGGCGGCGTGCTGTTCGGCTTATCGAGGAACTCGGTTTGCGGACGCAGCGGATTGAGTCGATGATTCCGACACTTGAAGCGTTCAGCCGGCGGGCGGATATTTTGAAAGAGCATATTCGGCAGCACCGCAATAGCGGCAGACCCGACTGGGAACGCAAGCCGCTTATTGACGAACTGCGGAATATACTTGTGTTGACGCAGGAAACGCCGAAAAGTTTGCGGAATCGGGTCAAGTATGTTCAGGACCGTTTTAAGGAGTACCAGATTGCGAAACAAGGCTTGTCCGAAGGAAACTTGCGGCTTGTTGTTTCAATAGCCAAGAAGTACCGGAACCGTGGTTTGACGTTCCTTGATTTGATTCAGGAGGGTAATACAGGTTTGATGCGGGCGGTCGATAAGTTTGAATATCGGCGGGGCTTCAAATTCTGCACGTATGCCACGTGGTGGGTGCGGCAGGCGATTACCCGTGCCGTTGCAGACCAAAGCCGAACGATTCGCATACCGGTACATATGGTTGAGCAGATGTCAAAAATGCGTAACGTTCAGAAAAAGTTAGCGCAGGAATATGGTCGTGAACCGACGGCGGAAGAAACGGCAATAGCGGCGAATATGCCGCTTGACGAGACGCGGCGGATATTGAGTATGAACCGGTATCCGATTAGCATTGACCGTCCGGTCGGTAACAGTGAAGACTCGCAATTCAGCGACCTGATACCGGACGGCGACACGGAAAAGCCGGAGGTGAATGCGTCTCACGAGATGCTTAAAGTGCGGCTAGGCAAGGTGCTGCAATCGTTGAGTTATCGTGAGCGGGAAATCGTGAAACTGCGTTATGGACTGGGCGACGGTTACAGTTACACGCTTGAAGAGGTCGGACACATTTTCAAGGTAACAAGAGAGCGTATCCGGCAAATCGAGGCGAAAGCAATCCGCAAGTTGCAGCAGCCGACCCGCAGTATGGATTTGGTCGGATTTTTAGAGTAAAGCGACGAATCTCAAGAGTAAATCAGAGCCGCTATCGTAAGATTGCGGCTCTGATGATGTTGAGGTAGATGAAACACCAAAATATGCTTTACTATGCCGAACAATAAAGAAGCAACAGCACGGATAAAAATCAACCAACTCCTCGAAAAAGCAGGCTGGAATTTCTTTGACGGCACAAGCGGTTCGGCAAATATCACTCTCGAAATGAACGTCAAAATCAAACAAAATGATTTAGACACTCTCGGTAGTGATTTTGAAAAATCAAAAAACGGTTTTATCGACTATCTGCTCCTT
>JAITQJ010000294.1 GCA_031288955.1 Planctomycetaceae bacterium
GAACGTTCACGATGGGCGATCACGTCAGCGGGACAACGCCGCACCAAGTGACGTTGACGCAAGGATTTTATATGCTGGAAACGGAGGTAACACAAGAGCAGTGGGAGTCGATAATGGGAAAGAATCCGAGTAATTTCAAAGGGAAGAAGTTACCGGTAGAAAAGGTATCTTGGACCGATTGTCAACTGTTTGTTGAGGGGCTGAGCAAACTAGCGGCTGGGAAAGCCCCGCGGGGATATAAATTTTCGCTGCCGACGGAGGCGCAGTGGGAATATGCTTGCCGAGCGGGAACGACCGGTGCTTATGCTGCGGACGATTTAGACCAGATGGCGTGGTATGAAAAGAATAGCGACAGGAAAACGCACGAAGTTGGGACAAAGCAAGCGAATGCTTGGGGTTTGTACGATATGCACGGCAACGTGTGGGAGTGGTGTACTGATTGGTACGGCGATTATCCTACGGGTAAGGTAACCGACCCTGTAGGTGCTTCGTCCGGCAGGTGCCGTGTGCTCCGCGGCGGCAGTTGGGTTACCGTCGCGGGGTATTGCCGGTCGGCGTATCGGGCCAACTATATGCCTGGCGGCGCGAGCTTCTTCTGGGGCGTGCGTGTGTCCCTAGTTAGCGGACAGTAAAACCGGCTTGAAAAAGAATGATAACCTGTTAGAATACTACAGTACCGTATCACAACTCCCTGCAACGAATGACGACTAAAGTTTTCTGGACTAATATGCGCTGTAAAAACGGCGATAGTCTCTTGGCGAAACTCGAACGGGTTATCCATAAAGCCGGTTTTGAGCAAATTGACTTTCAAAGCAAATACGCTGCTATCAAAATTCATTTCGGCGAACCCGGTAATCTGGCGTTCCTGCGTCCGAATTGGGCGAAGACCGTTGCCGATAAAATCAAATCACTCGGCGGAAAACCGTTCCTGACCGACTGCAACACTCTCTATGTCGGCAGACGAAACAACGCTCTCGTTCACCTCGACGCAGCAAACGAAAACGGCTTCACTCCGCTGACGACCGGCTGTCAAAACATCATCGGCGACGGTTTGAAAGGAACGGACGACATCGAAGTTCCTGTAAAAAACGGCGTATATTGCAAGACGGCGAGAATCGGACGCGCTGTGATGGATGCCGACGTTTTTATTTCGCTCACCCACTTTAAGGGACACGAATGTACCGGTTTCGGCGGAGCTATCAAAAATATCGGAATGGGCTGCGGAAGCCGGGCGGGAAAAATGATTATGCACTGCGACAGCCGACCCCGTGTTACGGCAACTTCGTGTGTCGGCTGCGGAAACTGTCTGAAATACTGTAACGAAAAAGCAATTTCGCTTGTTGCGTCAACCTCGGCGAAATCCGGCAAGAAAGCAAAAATAGATGCCGGTAAATGCGTCGGCTGCGGACGCTGCATCGGCGTTTGCAATTTTCACGCTATCGACGTTGACATCGACTCGTCTAACGAGGCGTTGAATTGCAAAATGGCAGAATACACACAAGCCGTTGTGGACGGACGACCGCATTTTCACATCAGCGTTATCAATCAGGTAACGGCATTTTGCGACTGTCACGGCGAAAACGATGCGCCGATTATTCCCGACATCGGTATTTTCGCTGGTTTCGACCCCGTTGCTCTCGACAAGGCGTGTATTGATGCCGTCAATGCGGCACCGGCACTGCAAGGCACGGTACTGGACGAACGTAAGCGGACGCATAGAGATGCCGGTAATAATCCAGACCATTTGACAGACGTGCATCCGGCAACGGATTGGCGGAGTCAAATCAGCCACGGCGAAAAAATCGGTCTCGGCACCGGTAAATACACGCTCGTTGAAGTCAAATGATGGGCGGCGGAGTAGTGCAAAATGATACATCGTGCAACATATTGTATTATTTTGCAACTTGTTTTTCAATTTTGCCGTATTGTTGTTTTTGTGGCATTTTCATAACTCCTTGTCAATTCGATAGTTATAAAATTAAGTCAAAATTTTTACCATTTGGCACGCTATTCGTATGTTAATACTTGTAGAAGTTCAATAACACTTTTGAACTCAAACCTCACAAACACCTCCAGAAAGGAACTAACAGTGAAAAACACAAATTCCCTCACGCTATTTTTTGCCCGTACGTTCACCGCCGTTTCCGTCCTTACGCTCTTATTTGTTTCCGTCTCGCCTGCCCAAGCCGGATATGTCAACAGCGGCGGCGGCTTCACCACTCATATCAACTCGAACGGCACCGATACTGTCGGAAGCCTTGGCGGAAGATGGTCGGTTGCTGCACTGTACACCTATCTCAAAAACCAGTATGCCTCCGCTGATGTCCAGTACCGTGATACGGCGATTGCAACGTATCGGAGCGGAGAAGGGCTGTCTTACAAGAGCGTTAAACAAATCGCAAGCAAATCGTTGACCACCACCGGCGGGGTGGACGAGCGGCTGAACCTCGACTGGATAACCCCGAAAACGGCTAACAGCAAGGGCGAAACGCTCAACGGCTTCTATGCTTATAAGATGACCTTTGATTTCGATTTGACCCCGTTTATGACAGCGTCGGGCGGCTGGGATACTGCTTTACTGAACACGATGAGTCTGTTTCTCGATTTCAAACTCGGTGCGGACGACCACCTGGAGGGTGCTTACCTGAACGGTATTTCGCTGATGCCGGATGATTATGCGGATTCGGTCGGATACGGCACGGAACAGTGGAGCGTTGCGACAGCAGTGAGCAATGAGTTCTACGCATCGGAAGCCATTCAGAGCGGTTTGATTCAATCGTCTGGGAACGAACTGGTTTTTATCGTTCACAATGACGGACACAACGGTCAGGCGAGCGGCTTTACTAACGGTTCAAACGCAACGGGAATGGGAGCAGTCGGTAACATTTATATTGATGCTCACAAAGATTTATCTAACATCGCAACGCCGGAACCGGCAACGCTGCTGGTGTTCGGTCTCGGTATTGCCGGTGCTGCGGCTGCACGGCGGCGGTGATGGGTTCCGCGTTCGGCTGCGAAGGTTACGTTCGGGCATCGTTTGCCGCTGGTCTTGATGTTCTCAAAGAAGCCTTTGACCGGATAGCGGAGTTCGTCGGGCATTGATTCATAACAGTCTTTTGGATATAATGGGGCATTGTTTTGCTATTATCTATTTTCTAGAAATGCCCGTAGACGCAAAAAACATAGTCGTTATTGGTTTGCCCTCTTGCGGCAAAACAACTCTCTGTCGGATTGTTGCCGAAAAACTTTCAATGAATTTCATCGACATTGATGAAGCAGTATTGGAGAGGATCCGCCCGACAAAGAGCGATTCTAGTTTTTTGGAAGTGATGCGGCGTTTTCCGGTCATTCAGAGTGAAATCATCCGTGAACTGAAAAATAACACACAATCGACAATAGTTGCAACTGGCGGCGAAGCGGTTACGTGTGATGAAAATACAAAAAATCTTCGGGCATTCGGTTTCGTCATTTATATTCAACGAGACCGGAAATTGCTGTTAGAAAAAGCAAAAGAGCGGTTCCCGTTTATAAGTATCTCAAGCAGTGACGGTGATGATGAATTGGAAAAAGAGGATGCAAGTAGTTTTATTTTTCACCAATACGAATCAACAGCATACCTCTATGAAAAAGCGGCAAATGCCGTTCTTATTAATAACGGAACCATTGAAGAAGGGACTGAAAAGTTAATTGCCCTTATTCAAAACGTACCCCTGCAAAGTAAATGCTGACGAGTGACGATACTAGGGCAGAGGGACGGGTGGCTGTGACGAGTTTTTCACTTCATCACCTTCTCGTATTACTCGCCGCTAGTCGCCAGTTATAAGAGTGGCTCGTTTTCGCTGCAACATTTCCCCGTATTTACTCACCCCTCGCCACTCGTCCCTAATTACTCTCCCCTAGCCGCTAGGGGAAAACGTATCTTATATTATCCATTAAAATAAAACTTTGCGTCTTCGAGATAAAAAATCACCGCTATTTCGGAGAGGCAATTGCAGTTACTGACCATTTTTGATACAACGGTCGATATGTCGATAGACACTTATTCGATAAATTTTATGCAGAGCAATACACGGCGTACTTTTCTGAAAACCTCGGCGGCTCTCGCTGCTGCCGGAATTTCAACGATGCAACTCAACGCTGCCGATACAATGACAGAACAAACAACTCCCCTGCGTCAGGACGTTCCCGCCGCCGACACGTGGGACTTATCATCGCTCTTCAAAAACGATGACGATTGGAGAGCAACGCTTGATGCGGCAAAAAAACAACTTGCCGAATTCAAAAACTTTGAAAGCAAACTCAATTCGCCCGAAACCGTTGCGGCGTGTATGCTGTTTGAAGATGCACTCGGAAAAAATGCCGAACGCATCGCCGTCTATGCGTATCTGCGTTATTCCGAAAATGTTTCCGACCCGAAAGCACAGGAATTACACGCCCTTGCCGACTCGTTCTCCGCCCAATATTCTGAAGCAGCAAGTTTCATCCAGCCGGAACTTCTGGAACTCAACGAGACCGACTGGAAACGCATCGCCGCCGCCGAACCGCTCAAATTGTATGCCCTGAAATTGCAGCGCATTGTCCGCGAACGACCGCATACCTTGTCCAAACCGGAGGAGAAAATCCTCGCTCAACTAACCGAAGTCAGCGGTACCGCTTCAAAAGCCTTCAATCTGCTCAACAATGCCGATTTGAAGTTCGGAACGCTTACCGATGAAACCGGTAAAACCGTTGACCTGACAACCGGTTCGTTCACCGTCCTGCTGCATTCGCCTGACCGCAAGGTGCGTGAAAAAGCGTTTCACCAATTTTACGCCGGTTACAAAGAACACGAAAATTCACTCGGTTCGCTGCTGTCGTCCTCCATACAAAAGGACGTGTTTTTCGCCAAAGTCCGCAAGTTTCCGTCAGCATTGGAATCTGCTCTGTTCCGCAGCGAAATTCCCCGGCAGGTCTATGAAAATCTCATCAGGACGGTCAATCAATATCTGCCCGTACTGCACCGTTATTATGACATTCGGCGGCGAAAGATGAACCTGAAAGAAATCCGAATGTACGACGTGTACGTGCCGGTGTTGAGCAGCGTCAAAGTTCATTATCCCTGGGATAAAGCCGTCAAAACGATTGCCGAAGCACTCCAGCCGCTGGGAAAAGAATACGTTCAGATTATTACCGCCGGTCTGACAACGGCACGTTGGTGCGACCGTTACGAAAACAAGGGCAAACGCAGCGGAGCATTTAGTTACGGTTCGTTCAGTGCGAAGCCGTATATTTCGATGAATTACAAGGAAGACGTGATTGACGGAATGTTCACGCTGGCACACGAGGGCGGTCATTCGATGCACTCGTATTATTCTGCCAAGACGCAGCCGTTTGTGTATCACGATTATGTTACGTTCGTTGCGGAAGTTGCCAGCACGTTTAACGAAGATATGCTGTCGCGGCATTTATTGAAGACGGCACCGGATACAACGATGAAGGCTTGGCTCATCAACCGGCAGATAGATGCGATACGCAACACGTTGTTTCGTCAAACGATGTTTGCGGAGTTTGAGTACCGCACGCACAGCGAGGCGGAAGCGGACAAGCCGTTATCGTCATCGGCATTGCAGAAGATATACCGGCAGTTGTTGGAGACGTATTTTGGGCAGCAGTTCACGTTGGATGATGATTTATCGGCGGAGTGTTTGCGAGTGCCGCATTTTTATCGGGCGTTTTACGTCTATCAGTATGCAACGGGCATTTCGGCGGCATTGGCATTAGCGGAGCGTGTCAGCGGTGATGC
>JAITQJ010000310.1 GCA_031288955.1 Planctomycetaceae bacterium
CTGCCGTTCAAATGCGTTAACGCAATCTGTTCAAAAGGCATTTTGCTATTTCCCAAATCTTTCCAGTGCAACACCGCCTTCACCGGCGGCTCCTGCGTGTGAATCTTTACCGGCAGCGTTATCCTTTCGTCTGCATACGCCGTTGTCCGCAATGTCGTAACAAAAATACGCTCCCTGCCCGTGTACTCCTTGATATTCGGTATTGCAACGGCTCTTCCCGTTAGTGTTTCAAACCGCTGTTTCGGCTCATCAAACGCCGTCTTACGCCAGTGCGGACTCTGTTCCATAAAAACAATTTCCATCAAACCGCCGTTCGTCGTAACCGTCTCCTGCAAGTATCGGGACATCGCCGCATAAGACCGCTGCAAGTCCCCGAAAGTTGCTGCGAGTTCTTTCTCCGCCCGCTGCTTTTTTACCGCCGCATCTTTTTCCGCTTCAACCGCCTTTGCTGTCTCATTGAACACGTGCAACTGACAACGGAGTTGTGCCTGCTGCCGGTAAAACAGCAGGAAGTTTTTCCAAAACCTGAACCGCTCTTTGCAGCCCGGCGTTTCTATTTTCGATTCGAGTTTAACGAACTCGTCAACGAACGCATACTGCCCCGACACATCAGCCCAACGCCGGTTATCCGCCGTCAACATTCCGCAGGGGCAGCCGTTGGCAACGGAAACCGGCAGTTTGCCGTCAACCGCAGCAAAAATGACAGCGGCTTCTTCGGCGGCATTTTCGCCGAACATATTCTGACACCAATCTTTCCAAAAATCCTTTTTTGCGTCAACTCTGTCCCAGCCCGCTTGGGCTAATGCGGCAAAGTTCGGACTCAATTCTTCGGTGCGCCAGTGCAAGCCCATCAAACCGCTGCAGCCGTAAGATTTTGCATCAGCAGCGTCTTTGAACGTTCTTGCCGCGAAAATCTGCGGATTATTCAAGCCGTGAAAAGAATCGCTTTCGAGCCACGGAATCGCCCATTTTTTCGCACGAGCAATTTGTTTGTATGCTGCATCTACCGGAATATGTCCCACATTACGGCTTATCGAACTAATCGCAATATCTGCCGGCAACTTTTTGTCGAGCAATGCTCTGTCTTCGACGGGACCGACCACCCAGCCCGCCGTTGCCAATTCAAAGGGACTGCCGATTTCTTTTAATGCTTCGGCGGCAATCAAAATATCGTCTATCACTTTGGCGGTTTCTTCCGGCTTATTGTTGTGCCAAGTCCAATTTTCGTTCGTCCAAATCCAATAGTAATCCAGCGGATGCGCCGCCTGAATCCGTTTGAATATCGCTTTATAAACCGTCTTTACGTCTTTTTCGTTCACTAATTTCGGAATCGTCAGCGGAGCCTCCGTTCCGATACACGTTTTCACGCCGAGTTGCTTGGCAAATGTGAACGCTTTGGCAAATTGCTGTCCCGTCCGATTGAACAGTTCATTACATTCTTCCGGCGTTTGCATACCGGCAGGGGAATTCCGCATCACTTCGGGCTGCCATAATTTCGGCGGAAACAATTTGTCGCCGCCGAAGAGATAGTCCGCCGGTGCTTTGGGAACGATACCGCCCCAATGTCCTTTGATGCCGGTCGAAAAATACTTCGCCGGATAACTGAACTTAACCGTACCATCGGGGTTAATGTTCTTTGCTTCGCCGAGCCAAACGGTCGGTTCGGCATACGGCTGGGCTTCGGGATAACAATGTATGCCGATAAAGTTCATCCGCATTTTGGCGAGTTGCCCGATGTGAACGATGTAATCGTCTGCACTCCATTGGTCGAACCCTTGCGGATGCGACCCCCAAGGATTTACGCCTCGCAGTGCAAAGAGCGGCTTGTGTGTTTCCTTGCCGTCTTTATCGAGAACCGGCAGCGAAAACGGAACCGGCGTGTCGGGAATCACGTCGCCGTGCATATAAAAGCGGATGCCGTAATGTTCCAACAGACGATAGACACCGTAGAGCGTTGCCGTTGTATTGCCGCCTTTGACGGTTAATGTGCTGCCTTGTCTTTCGAGTTCATATTCATCGCCGGTCAGGTTTTTCGAGTCGGCAACGAGTTGAATCGTTACCTCTGCCGGTTCGGTGAACGTTGCCAGTGTTCCTGTCCGCAGATAGATAAACCGCTGCAATTCGCGGGCGGCGAAACCGGTCTGCGGTGCGGCACTGATACGCAGCGTTTCCGCTGCCTGAATTGTTGTAACGAAAATGCAAAGAAGAAATAATGCCGTGATAATTTGCTTGTTCATTGTCAAATCTTGTGCTAGACGTTTCTTACGCAGATTCCCCGAAGGCACTCCGCAATTCCTGGCGTTCGTATTCCAGCAAGCCGTCAATGACCGAAGATAAATCGCCTGCCAGTATCGCATCCAATTTGTAGAGCGTCAAACCAATCCGATGGTCAGTCACACGGTTTTCAGGAAAATTATATGTCCGAATCCGCTCGCTCCGGTCGCCGCTGCCGATTTTCGACTTCCGCTCGTCCGCCCGCTTTTGCTGTTCCTCCGCCCGCTTCGCATCATAAAGCCGGGTCTTCAGAACCCGCAACGCCTTCGCAAAATTTTTGTGTTGACTCCGCTCGTCCTGACACGCAACGACAATGCCTGTTGCAAAATGTGTTAGGCGGACTGCTGACGATGTTTTGTTGACGTGCTGCCCGCCCGGTCCGCTGGAGCAATACAAATCCTTGCGGTAATCCTCCGGCTTCAGGTCGATTTCCACGTCTTCGGGTTCTGCCATCACGGCAACCGTTGCCGCCGAAGTATGAATCCGCCCTTTTGCCTCCGTTTCCGGTACACGTTGAACCCGATGTCCGCCGCTTTCAAATTGCAGTTGCCGGAAACAGCCTTCGCCGTCCACGCCGATAACCATTTCTTTGAACCCGCCGAGTTCCGTCGAATTGTACGACAGAATTTCGGTTTTCCAGCCTTGTGCTTCGCAGTAATGCTTGTACATATCGTACAAGTCCCGCGCAAAAAGAGCCGCTTCGTCGCCGCCCGTACCGGCGCGGATTTCCAGCACCAGATTAGCCCGATTGGCATCGGCACCGCCGATAGTCGAATCGAGGAGTTCGTTCCAGAGGATTTCCCGTTCTTCTTTGAGGAGCGGCAATTCCATTTCGGCGAGTTCTTTGAGTTCAGGGTCTCCGCTTTTGATAAGTTCGCCTGCTTCTTCGATTTGGGTATTGAGTTGTTTGAAACGGCGGTATTTTGTTGCCGTTTTTGCAAGGGTGCCGTGTTCGCGGGCAGCGTGCTGCATCCGGCTGGAGTCGGCGAGTACCGCCGGGTCGGTCATCTGCTCTTCGAGTTCTTCAAATCGGGCGAGGGTTTCATCAAGTAACTTACGCATAACACTTATTATAGCATATTAGTATCTAATGACTACCGATGCGGCAATCCCTTTGAAAACATTGCGGTACCGGAATCTGCGTCCTGATGTTTTGCGTCTGTCTCTCCGCACAACTGTTGTTTGCGCAGAGCGAAACAATGGATGAATTGATAAAAAACCTCCTTGACCGAAATAATGAAACGGCGTAAAATCAAGGGAGTCCGCTAGCAACTGAAAGGAACTATTCAAATGCAGAACCTTGATTTTACGCGCCGCCAATTTTTGCAGACTTCTGCTGCCCTCGGAACCGCTTGTGCGGCGGGAACGCTGCCGCTTCGAGTTACCGCCGAAACGGACGCACCGCTTATCGGCAAACGATTCTTTACGCTCAACTCCGTTATCAGGGTCAATCAAATCGAAGTCAGCCGCACAAAAAACGCCGGCTTCGATGAAGCACACATTCATACGCTGCAAAATTTCCGTTTGTTTCGGGAACATTTCCGCAAGGGCTGCGAAAACGGCAAAATGACCTGGGCATTCTCCTGGCTTGCGTTGCAGGATAAACGGCAAAACTACGTTGACATACGCAAGCAGGTTGCCGAATATCAGCATCAATACGGCGATGAAGTTACATTTATTCCGGGCGGCTATTTTTCGCCGATGTACAACAGCCGCAAACAGGTTAATGCCGATTTGCACGATGCCCTCGCAATGGTGAGCGATATTGTCGGCGGCGGTTATCGTCCGAAGAGCGTTGTCGGCGGTTTCCTTGCCGCAGAAAATTTGCGTTACCTCGCCGAAGAAGAAAAAATACACTCTGCTCAGGGAAATATATGGAGTCAATACGCTATCGACAACGGCGACGGCGACGGGGCGATATGTTATCCGTATTATCCAAGCCGGGAACATTTTCTGAAACCGGCACAGGGACAGGCAGACTTCATTGATTGCGTCAACCTCGACGGCTGGACGTGCGATTTTCTTTGTGCAAGACGCAAAGGTTTTGCCGAAGGCTTTAACAGCCGACTCGGAGTCGGTCCGATTGAGGCTCTCTTTCATTTTGGTACAGAAAAAGGGCTGCAAGAAATGCTGGCAACGAGTGAAGTTCATTACGGCAGCGGCTTTGATTTGAACAAATTTGCTTGGGTAACCGTCTGCTGGGAACTTGCTTTAATGCCCCGGCAAATCGAATCTCTGACAGCGTTTCTGCAAGAGTTGTACCGGCGTTATCCCGATTTGATTATTGAAACGCAGGGGGAATTCGCTTCGCGCTGGCGGAATCATTTCAAGAATAACGATGCGGTCAATTACCGGTTCGTTCAGCAGGGCAGCGGTATCGGCGGTTCGGATATTGACAAGGAAATACGCTGGTATATGAACAAGTCATTCCGGCTGGCGTTGTTACAAAAAATCAATGATGCGTCATCGCAACGTGTCATTGACTTCACTCGCTACGACGTGAAAGCCGAAGAACCGCGTGATGCCGCACCGGATTCGCCGAGCCGGAATTGGAGTTTGATGAATCGTCTGAATCAAAAACAGACGCGTCCGGTCGATAACCCGATTCCGTTTTCGGATTTGACCGCCGAAGAAAAACAACTGATTGTGAAGCATTACCCGGAGTTGGGTAAGGCATAGTTACCGATGTCGTTGATGCCGTCTAGTACCAAGTCCGCCGCGGCGACACTGCCCTGCCCGTATCGGTAACGGAAATCTACGCATATTAATAACTCAATGACTACCGATGCGGCAATCCGTGTGAGGCGTTTGTTTCCTCTCTTTTTTGGTACAATAGTTTTGGAAATTGCCCTCATTTGACAAACAGGATAATTCGATGAAACTTGCGTATTCCATTACAGACATCATTTTTGCTGCATTGACGTTCACGGCGGAGGCAAACCGTTTGAAAACATTGCGGTACATTGGAATCAGCGTTCTGATGTTTTGCGTCTGTCTCTCCGCACAACTGTTGTTTGCGCAGAGCGAAACAATGGACGAATTGATAAAAAACCGGCTTGACCGGTCGGCAGAGCAATGCTTGCTGATGGCGGCATCGCTAAAAAACCAACCGGAAAAATTGCCGAGAACCGCCGATGCCGAAGGAAAACTACGCACAGTAAACTATGCCGATTGGGTTAGCGGCTATTTTCCCGGAACACTGTGGTACTTGTATGAGTATAACAAAGAAACGGCGTTGCTGGATTATGCCCGCAACTTTACCGGACGTATCGAAAAAGCCAAGTACGATAAAAGCAAACACGATATTGGTCTAATGCTTTATTGCAGTTATGGTAACGGATTCCGCCTTACCGGTGATAAGGCGTATCGTGATGTGCTGCTGACAGGTGCGGAGACACTAGGCAGCCGTTTTGATACAAAAACCGGCTGCATTAAATCGTGGAACACAAACAAAAAATGGCAGTTTCCCGTGATTATTGACGGTATGATGTGTCTTGAACTTCTGTTTTGTGCATCTAAAGAATCGAACGATTCCCAATACAAAAATATGTGCATTTCACACGCCGACGTTACCCTTAAAAATCATTTTCGTAACGATTATAGTTCCTATCACGTTGTTTCATACGATACCGTCAGCGGTGTGCCGGAGAAGAAAAACACTCATCAGGGATACGCTGATGAGTCGGCTTGGTCGCGCGGACAGGCTTGGGGACTATACGGTTATACCTTGATGTACCGTGAAACCAATGACCAAAAATATCTGGAACAGGCGAAACATATCGCCGCTTACATTTTGAACCACCCTCATCTTCCAGCCGACAAAATCCCCTATTGGGACTTCAACGCCCCTGAAATACCCAATGCCCCACGTGATGCATCTGCCGGAGCCGTCATCGCTTCGGCACTGATTGAGTTGAGCGGTTATGTAGATAAACCGCTTGCCGAAAATTATTTAGGTGTTGCAGAAACCCAGATACGGACACTTTCTTCGCCTGCATATTTTGCCGAAAAAGGCACGAACGGCAATTTCATACTGAAACATTCCGTTGGTGCGTTTCCGTTCAAAATTGAAATTGATGTGCCGTTGACCTACGCCGACTATTATTATGTCGAGGCATTGTTACGATACCGAAAACTTTTGGAATCAAGCAAAGAGGTATCGGCGAAAACTCAATAGATTGTATTTCCCCGCCGGTCAGTACAAGGGACAGCGTCAACGTTAATTCCATAATCTACACTATCCCCTCGTGTTTAACCGCGAAAGACACAAAAGGCACGAAAGATAAATGAATAATGAATAATGAAGAATGGGGACACACGCTAATACCATTGATGTATCCGTTTTCCCTCATTATTCATCATTCATTCTTAACTGTTCATTATTTAATCCCTTTTCATTGTTACAAAAAAGCGTTGGCTCTTTCCTGGCATCTCACGTACTTTTTAGTTCTATTTATATTTAGACCACTCCATAACAATAAGCGGGCTTTATAACGGAATACAGCATTTTGCTGCAAAAACGGATATAATGAAAATCCTGCGTTATTCACTTTTCCTTAATGTACAAAATTCTCCTTTGTTGGCGGTATCTGTTGAGCCGGTATATTGCAACGGCTTCGATTATCAGCGTGATGCTCGGAACTGCTACGATGATTGTTGTCAATGCCGTAATGCTCGGATTCACCAGCGAAATGCAAGTCCGAATTCACGGTATCCTTTCCGATGTCATCTTTCAGTCCCGCGACCTCAACAAGGGCTTTCCTGACTACCCTTGGCACCGTGACCAAATTCTCAACGCTGCCGGCGACCTTATCGACGAACTCACGCCGCTTATCTTCGTCCCCGGTATGATAACATACCGCATTAACGGAAGCGGTGAGCCTGTCAGTATGCCGGTCGATATTTTCGGCATCGATTGCCGGACACAAGGAAAAGTCAGCGACATCGCTAAATATCTGCAACATCCTGAAAATAGTCAGTATCTGTCTTTCGATTTGAAACAAGACGGCTACAGCATCACAGGTAACAATACTGCCGGCAGTGCAGCAAGCAATAAAGCCGCACACCGTTTTGAACTAGGATATGCCGGTTGGACTTATCGCCGCCGCTATGCTACCGAACAAAAACGGCTTCAAGGACTGCGCAATGCCAACGCCGCTAATCCGCCTCCGGCAACCGCTGCTAACGGCGACTCGCCGTCCAATCCCTTCGCGCCGTCTGCTCCAACGGAGACGAATAATCCTGCCGCTCAAACAGTCTTTGACCCCGCTAAAGAACAGCATACCGGAGCGATTGTCGGCATCGGTATTTCGTTTTATGACCGATTGCAGCAAATTGACCCCGACACCAACAAGAAAATTGTCATCGATAAACTGGCACTGATTCCGGGAGATGATGTAATGCTGACATTTCCGACGGCTGAATTACCGCTGCGTTTTCAAAGCGGCAGTTTTACCGTAACAGATTTATATGAAAGCAAAATGGTCGATTATGACCGCAAATTAGTTTTCGTACCGATTGAAAAATTACAGCAACTGCGGGGAATGTACGACGAACAAACCGGTAAACCAACGGTAACACAAGTTCTGATTAAAGCGAAACCGGGGACGGACATCAACGTATTACGAGACCGGCTTCGCGAAAAGTTTCCTGTGCAGTTATTTTCGGCACGGACCTGGCGGGATGACCAGGCATCGCTGCTTAGTGCGGTGTATAATGAATTGGCGATGCTTAATGTACTGCTGTTTCTGATTTTTGCGGTGGCAGGCTTTGGTATTCTGGCGATATTTTATATGATAGTCGTCGAGAAGCAAAAAGACATAGGCATTTTGAAATCGTTGGGGGCTGGCAGCGGCGGGATAATGCAAATCTTCCTGTATTACAGTTTGCTGCTTGGTATCGTCGGCTCGGGGCTGGGACTCGCATTAGGACTGACAATCGTTCGATACATTAAGGAAATTGCTTGGGGAATATCGCAGATATCGGGTTCGGAAGTGTTTAGTCCAGAAATCTATTCGTTTTACGAAATCCCGACAATCGTTGACCCGATAACGGTCGTGTGTATTATTGTTGGTGCGGTTATCATTGCCGTTTTATCGGGAGTATTACCGGCATTACGCGCCGCCCGGCTGAATCCCGTCGAAACACTGCGGGGATAGACTATGCGCAATATTGTTACAAGTATTGGTCAGTATTTCCGCAGTCAAGTGCAGTCCTTGACTGAACCGGTTGTTAACTCGGCTCTTGATGCGGCAAAAGATGTAATGCACAAAGCCCTTGCCGATTGGCAGCGGAATTGGCTTTTGAACATCATTGAAAGTTTGACGTTGGAATGTCTTGTTATCGGCATTGCGCTGATATGTCATTTCTTTTTAAGGATGAATCATTGGGCGGTTTTCGTTATTTCTCTTCTTGTGCTGACGATAATGTTCCGTTCGATTGTCCGTTACGTAACAACGCTTTGGAAATACCGGAAGCACCGCCGTTTAGCCGGTGTGTGTATAAAAACGTGCTGTCAAACGCTGGTCAAACACTGGTCTTTTGACCTGACGTTAAAAGAAACAATCCGCTGTGTTTTTCTTTGGCTGTACAATGAAAGAGTTGCTGCCGGTTATCAAAAGATTCATTCGATTGTTTCGGTCATTGGTATTCCATCGCGGGACGAGTTGGCAGACAAGGCTGTGCAGGAGTTTTTCAAACCTGTACGGGATTACATTGTCCGGCTGTTTTTATACGAAGCCGGCGGGTTGACTTTATTTTACGGCGTATTTTTTTGCTTGTTAAAGAATTACGTTTTTGCGATAACCGCACATTTGAGTACAGCCGAAGTCATTCTTTTTCCGTTTACCGTTGTGATTCCTGAACTCTGGGCGATGCTGTAATTTTAGCATCCGATGACGGCGACATCGCCTTCGACATTCCAAGTGAGCCGCTGTTCCCAAGGTAGCTTTTTGCCCTCCGAACGGCGGTCAAATATCAATAAATAACAAGGTATCGATTTGTCAAACCTGTCCCGATACGAAATAATTTGTTCCAATCCTTCCTCACGAACCAACTCCAGCGTATCGTAGTCCCGTATCAATTTAATTTCGAGTATGTA
>JAITQJ010000339.1 GCA_031288955.1 Planctomycetaceae bacterium
GATACGTTGGCGGATGAAGTCGAACCGTTTATGCTCCGCAGCGAACTGCTGATACGCACTCCCAAGGGGCGGGTGTTAACGGAAAAAGGATACCAGCACCTATCAGAACATTGAACATAAAGCCGGGTACATCAGCCCCGCCGCAAGGGAACTAAAAAAATAAAAAAAGCCTCTTGACATCTGTTCATTTATATGGTAGAATATGTCCAGGAAGTATGGTACTTCGCCGTACTGATAGTCGTATTTTTGTTTGAAAGGAGAACAGATATGTTCACGCAGTGTTTACCGCAACGTAATGTTGCCAAACCGACCTCTCTAGAGAGAGAGAGAGAGAGAGAGAGAGAAATCTGGTAGAATCGGCTTCACGTTAGTCGAACTTCTTGTCGTCATTGCCATCATCGGCATATTGATTGCCCTTTTGCTTCCGGCTGTGCAAGCCGCACGGGAAGCAGCACGAAGAATGCAGTGCAGCAACAACCTCAAGCAGATTGCTCTGGCAACGCACAACTTTTACGATGTGCACAACAGGTACCCCTGCAACAGCATCGACCCGTATTGGGATAACTTCAACGGTTCTATCGAGGGTACCGGAAGACCGCCAGCAATTATGCGGGGACGTTATCCCTGCCGCGTTCGCAGCAGCGGCTTGTTTCCGTTACTGTTTCCATTTATGGAACAGCCTGCAATACTATCCGCCATTAAGGACGAAGGATACCGGCGGGCTGCCGTTAATACTGGGTCTAACTACAACCCGAACGGCGATTCGCTCTATCTTGCCCAAGATGCGCTGAGTCATTACAATATTTCCAATTTCCTTTGTCCTTCTGACAGTGCTGCATCAGATTGGACAGATACCAACACGATGTGGACAAATTACCGCTCCTGTCTGGGTGATTTACCCGGCGGAATTCTGCTTGAACATCAGTCGTATCAATCGCTCGTGCCGTGGAAAATGGCAAACTGTCCGCGCAGTTGGACGGAATGCGGCTGGTGGTCATCGAAGACAATGGCAGACATCACGGACGGTTTGAGCAACTGTATTCTGTTTGCCGAAGGTTTAATTACTCCTTCATCGGCGGCAGGACGCACCACCAACGGTACCCGTGCGGGCAGCATTATGGTCAACGGCACTATCCGCGAGGGCGGGGTGGAAGCCAACAATAAATCGGGAACGAAGATATTGGCTCCGCAAATACTGTTAAATCTCAAGACAGGACTGGAAACACGTGCCGTTACGCCTTTTCCAGGGATTCACGGACGTGATACAAACACGAGCGGACTCGGCAGAGGAGCGATGGTGTCGGCTATTCACGAAGCCTGTTTTTATACTTTCCTTCCGCCGAACAGTCCGAGCATTTATCAGGATACGTTGAGAACGTGTCCGACGGCAAGCAGTTACCACACCGGCGGTGTGAATGCCGCATTGATGGATGCGAGTGTTCATTTTGTAGCCGACCAGATATCAACAAATAACTTCGACGTTGCAGCATTAGGGGCAGACCCTGTTCACTTCGGAAACGACCCGGCAGAAGGCTACATTACAAGCGGTCAGCCGGCAGTATGTCAGGTCGGAGTTGCTGTTCCTGCACGCGGTCTCGCTGTCGGCGATACGTTCAGTTACGGTGTTTGGGCAGACCTTGGCTGCATTAACGACGGTAACGCCGTTGCGGTACCGTAATAAATAGGGGCGAGTGGTGAGGGACGAGTAATTCGACATGTGGTCGAAAGAGATTATTCGTCACTCGCCACTAGCCACTCATCACTAATTACTCATTACTAACCACTTAACCATAATACTTATGAGATATTTAATCACCATTACGCTATTTATCGTTACACTAATCATTTCCGGCTGTGGGGAATCGAGTCCCTACAAGGTTGTTTTCGTTTCGGGAACCGTTACGTTTGACGGTGCGCCGGTGGAGGGTATCAATGTCATTTTTTCGCCGCTCAATCCCGATGAGGGACACACTGCCGGCGGAATTACCGATGCTTCCGGCAAGTTCAAACTGACGACGGGCGGTTTGAAAGTTGGCAAGGGTGCCGTGCCGGGAAAGTACAACGTGCTGTTTGAGAAATCGACGAATGAGGGTTTCGGGCTTTCGCCGGAGGAGTATGAGAAGCGGTATAGTTTTTCTTCGCCGCAAATTGTTTATCAGATTCCGCGAAAGTACAATTCGCCGTCTGCGTCCGGCATTGAGCCGGTGAACGTGGAGAGCGGCGGGAAGAATGATTTTGCGTTTACCCTGATAAGCGAAGGTTTGGACGAAGACAATGCGCATCTGAAAAAGGAGTTGTCGAAGCCGATTGTTCCGAGTAGAGAAAAATGACACTGATGTTCCGCCATCCTGCGATGGCGGCTCTGAATATGGGTTATACCCTTGTACAAATTGACATTTTAAGCGTATGAAAAAATCCTTATCCCTTGTTCCTTTTTACCCGTTCGTGTTATCGGTCTTGTTTGCCGTATTCTCCCTGTTAGGAGTGTTGCCGTTAGAGGTATGCGCCGCAGCGTATTCTCAAAGCAAGCACTTCCTAAAAGACAGGGCGTATCGCAAAGACGTTCACGAACAGTTTGAAAAACGCAAAATAGAGGCGGCAAACCGTTACAAAACGTTGTTTTCCGTTTTTGAAAACGAAACGCTTTCACTGGAACAGCGTGAAGCCCTCGAATTTTTGTACGCTTCTATGCCTCTGTGCGATTTGGCGGACTATGACGGCGAATTTTTTCTCCAACAAGTTGATGCCGCCTTTCAAGCCCGTGATTATTTTTCGTGGGGGAAAAAAATCCCTGACGAAATTTTTCGCCACTTTGTTTTAGTTTATCGTGTCAATAACGAAAATTTGGATGCGGCGCGTCCCGTTTTTTTTGAGGAACTGAAAGATAGGGTGAAAAATCTTTCGATGTACGAGGCGGCACTGGAAGTGAATTTGTGGTGCAGCGAAAAAGTCAGTTACCGCGGAACCGATGCCCGCACTTCGGCACCCTTGGCGTTAGTTCGCACTTCCTGGGGACGGTGCGGCGAAGAATCGACACTCACCACAACCGCCTTGCGGGCGGTGGGAATTCCAGCCCGGCAGTGTTACACGCCGCGCTGGGCGCATACAAACGATAATCACGCCTGGGTCGAGGTATGGATTGACGGCAAATGGTATTTTTTGGGAGCGTGTGAACCGGATACCGCATTAAACCGCGGCTGGTTTGCCGGTCCCGCTAAACGGGCGATGATGGTTCATACTACCGTTTTCGGACGATACAATGGACCGGAGGCAAAAAACCGCGAGACTCCTTTATACTCCATTATCAACGTTCTGAACAATTACGCTCCGGTAAGAAAAGTCGATGTGCAGGTTACGGACGGGAATGACCGTCCCGTAGAAGGAGCAACGGTGCAGTTCAAAGTCTATAACTACGCCGAGCTCTATCCCGTTGCCGCTAATACGACGGATAAAAACGGCAAAACGTCCATTGTCTCCGGTGAAGGGGATTTGATGATTTGGGCAAGCAAAGGCGACCATTATGGTTACAAAAAGTCAGAGCCGGGAAGCGGGATAACGGTTGTCCGGTTAGACCAAACATCGGGGCGGACTTATGAAGAACGTTTTGTGATGCACGCACCGTCCGGGAAACCGGCTGCTGACGCTTCTAAACAACCGGCGGAAAAACCGGTTACCTCCTTGAGACAGCGGGGACAAAAAAGGCTGCGGACTGCCGCACGCGGGCAGCAGAGCGAAGCGGTTATCCCTGCGGTTATCCCTGAAAATAAAGCCGTCACGGCGGAGCGAATCGGTGGTGCCGGTTCGCTCCGCAAAGCCTATCAGACGACTTTTATCAGCGAACAAAACGCCCGGCAGTTAGCACAGCAAAACCAACTGAATCCTGATGAAGCCTGGAAGGTGCTGAACCGTTCACAGGGCAACTGGCAGGAAATCAGCGGTTTCATTATTCGTGAAAAAGATAATCCCCGTCTGTTTCCGTTTATTGCAGCGTTAAGCGATAAAGAACTTCGGGACACTCCGGCGGATTTTTTAAGCGACCATCTGCAAAGCCGTAAAAATCCGGCTATCAAGAGCGGAACGCCCGAAGAACTGATTGTTCCTTACATTCTTTCTCCGCACATTGCTCTGGAATTGATTCAGCCTTGGCGGAGTTATTTACAGGAACAATGGAGCGGCGGGAGCGATGTGATAAAGATAATTGATACGATAAAAAAGAGCATTGAGGTGAGGGACGGAGAGAATTACTGCCGCTGCCCGATGACACCGCGCGGGGTCGCTGAACTGAAAATAGCCGACCGCCTGTCGCGCAATATCTTTTTTGTTGCCGTGTGCCGCAGTTTTGGTATTCCGGCGCGTATTGACACCGTTTCTTCAAAGCCGCAGTATTTTGAAAACGGACAATGGCAAGATGCTGTTTTTGAAGCCGAAAAATCAGGCAAAGCCGTTTCATTAACCGTACAAAATGCACCGGACAATCTCACCAAGCCCGGCTATTGCACACACTATACATTGCAGCACTACCAGGACGGGGATTTTCAGACGCTTGATTATGAGGACAATCCGCTTGTTTCTGCATTTCCGTATCAGTTGGAATTAGATGAAGGTTATTACCGTCTGATGGCGGGAAGCCGCGCCGGAGACGGTTCGGTAACGGTATCTGCCGAATACTTTGAATTAAAAGCGGACAAGCCGCTGACGTTGACCGTCCGGCTGCCGGCAATCGAAGAAAAGTTGCAGGTTTTAGGAAACGTGGATATGAATACGGCGGTGAATTTAGATGGGAATACGCACCTGACATTAAAAGAATTGTCGCACGAAAAAGGATTGATGCTTTGTTTTTTGGATGCGGGCAAAGAACCTTCCCGGCATATTTTGCAGGACATTCCGGCAGTGAAACAATCTTTGGATAAATGGGGCGGCGGTGTCCTGTTTATGAACCCGGATGCGAAATCCGGCGCAGGTTTCGACGCTTCGGTATTCAAAGAATTGCCGGAAAAAACCGTTTGGGGGACGGACAACGGGAGCAAAATGTTACAATCCGTAACAAAGGCGTTGAAAATGGAGTTAGGCGATAACTTTCCGCTGACCGTTTATCTTTCCCGCAACGGAGAAATTTTGTATTCTTCAAGCGGTTATAAAATTGGTGTCGGCGAAGAAGTATTGAAAACGATTAAGAAAGAAAAACGATAGGTGTCGGGGAGGCTATGGTGAGTACACCTCCCCTCGCTCTTGCGCACCAACGCCCCCGCACCGGTTTGCAAGGCGTAGAAGTTGCCGGCTACTTTGACAATAACTGGTCGCTTGATAATAATGACTATCGATACCGGTTGATAAAACACAAAAGCCGCCGGTTGTTTCGGTAAGAATTGACCGCTCAAGAATAAGGATTACCAATATGAAAATGCCGCCGTTGTCCGCCGTTTTTCAGGAAAAACGGTTACTGTTACTGTTTTTATTTCTGTTACACGTTTGCGTTTTGCAGGCGGAGGAACCGTTTGCGGGCTTTGAACGTTTCTTTACGCAGCCGCATCATTACGTTGCCGCTTATGCGCCGCAGCCGCCGGTCATTGACGGCGATATTGATGATGCGGTTTGGCAAAAAGCACTTTGGACAGAGGAGTTCCGCGACATCGAAGGTACGCTGTCCAAGCGTCCTGTGCCGTATTACAAGACGCAGGCGAAAATCCTTTGGGATAAGGATTACGTTTACATTGCCGCCGATTTGGAGGAGAAACACATCTGGTCGTATCTGCTGAAGCGTGACGAAATTGTTTATTACGATAACGATTTTGAAGTATTTATCGACCCGCATCAAACGTCGCATCATTATTTCGAATTTGAGGTCAATGCAAGCAATACGATGTTCGACTTGTTTCTGGCGAAGCCGTACCGCGACCCCGGCGGCAAGATGTTGATTTCCTGGGACAGTAAGGGTATCAAACACGCCGTCAAACTTTTCGGGACAAAAAATCAGCCGGCAGACGAAGATAAACGCTGGACGGTGGAGATAGCGATACCGTTTAAGGATATGGAAGCGGTGCCGAAGGACAAGGATATATGGCGGATGAATTTTTCCCGAGTTGAATGGGAGACGGACATCAATGATGGCAAGTATGTTCACAAGAAGAATGCGGCGGGCAAGCGGCTGGCGGAAAATAATTGGGTCTGGTCGCCGACAGGGGAAGTCAATATGCACTGTCCCGAACGTTGGGCTTATGTAATGTTTTCAGCGGTTCCTGCGGGAGAGGCTTTGCCGGCATTTGTGCTGCCGGAGACGGAATTGCTTCGCCGTCAACTTTGGTACATTTACTACAAACAGCGGCAGTACCGCAGTGAGCATAAGGTGTATGCTGCATCGCTGGAACAGTTGCAGATTAAGTCAACGCTGCAACTCGGCGGTGAAACCTGCACGTTGTCAATGGAGGCAACCGCCGACCAATGGACAGCAACTGCCGCCGGTTTCGCTGCGGCGTACATAATTACGTATGACGGGAGAATTGCGAAACGATTGTGAAAAGGTGCTTGGCTCTAGACAGACTTGTTCCGCACAGACGTAATTGTTGATCAGATGATTTCTGGTACAATGGCGCAGACGAGTTGTTGCTTGGAATAATTTATGGCAAAGCGTTCTGTGCGGTTTTTTAACACGACGGGTCCCTGCAATCCCGACGACCATTATATGCTTCCGCCGGAAGAACGGCTGCAAGGAGCGCAGTTGCACCGGTAC
>JAITQJ010000402.1 GCA_031288955.1 Planctomycetaceae bacterium
AACTGGCGGAGGCTCTGCCGGCACGGAATTTGGCGATTGCTGAACGGGACGGTATCGACAAACTGCTTGCTCCGTGTCCGATGTGTTCGATGGAACTCATCAAAATCGGCAGCGCACTGAAAGACTCGCCGGAATTGCAGCAGGAAATGTCGGACATTGTCGAGAATACGGTTACCGGCAAAACGGAAGTAATAAACCTGATACAAGTCTTTTACGAATATGGTCTTGATAAATTGTCCGCAGCGGCAGCAAAAAAATTGACGGGGTTCCGACCGGCGTGTTATTACGGCTGTCTTTTAACGCGTCCGCCGAAAGACTTGAAGTTTGATGATTGTGAACACCCGACTTCAATGGAAACATTGTTAGCGGCGTTGGGAGCGGAACCGGTTGACTGGAATTATCAAACGGAATGTTGCGGAGCCGGTTTG
Organism: Planctomycetaceae bacterium; assembly: GCA_031288955.1. Taxonomy (GTDB): domain Bacteria; phylum Planctomycetota; class Planctomycetia; order Pirellulales; family Thermoguttaceae; genus WRKP01. Next base: position 429 of record JAITQJ010000402.1, read on the forward strand.
ACATTGGCGGACGATTCGGTGATTATCGATTTGACGGGCAAAATCCTGCAAAATGCGAAAAAACATCAGGCAAATTGTGTCGCGGCGGCGTGTCCGATGTGTCACGTCAATTTGGATATGAAGCAGTCGGCGATAGAGAAGCGGTTGGGCGTTGAAATCGGATTGCCGGTCTATTATTTATCCGACCTCGTCGGCATCGCTTTGGGCATTACGCCGACCGGTTTAGGCATCGATAAACACTTTGTCCGCTGCAAACCGGTATGTGCTTGACAAGCCGCCTTTTTTGTTGATAATTAATAGCGGTTGGTTTTCTGCGGTTACGTTTTTTGTAGCAATTCTGCGATGATTTTAGAACAGAACATTCCCCCGTTTTCGCAGTGGATTGCCGGTGCGGCAATCCATTGGATTATTGCCGCCGCAACACTTTGCGCCGTTGCGATGATTATTGGTGCCGTTTGGGCTTTCGTCCAATACGGCTTCAAAGGCAGTTGGATTCCCTTTGCTAATGCTGTCCGGCGCGGCGGAAGCAGCCTGATACTCTCGCCGCAGCGTACCTGGGCTATCGTAAGATTAACGATTAAAGAATCAGTCCGCCGCCGCGTACTGTTTATCTTCGTCTTTTTTATGCTCCTGCTGCTCGTTGCCGGCTGGTTTCTTGACCCCGGCAGTGAAGACCCTGCAAGACTCTATCTGTCTTTCGTGCTGGGAGCAACAACGGTGATGATTCTCCTGATGTCGCTGTTTTTGAGCGCATTCAGTTTGCCGACAGACTTCAAAACAAAAACAATTTATACCGTCGTTACCAAACCGGTACGAAGCAGCGAACTCGTTCTCGGACGGATTATCGGCATCACGCTGCTTGGTACGTTGATTTTAGTGTTGATGGGGGTTTTCAGTTTTCTGTTCGTTACCAACGGTTTGCAGCACACGCATTTACTGACGGAGAAAGAAGACTTAACGCCGGTTTCGGTGGAAAATGACCAGACCGCCAGCGATACCCAGCGTATAACATTCCGCGGCGAAACACGGTTAGCGAACGGACATAAACATCCGGTAACCGTGTTTGCGGACGGACACGCCGTTTGTGAACCGGTCAACGGACACACACACCGGATTTCCGTTGACAAACGGGGCGATTTGACTCGCTACAGCGTTGAAGCGGAACGGGGAACAATGCAGGCACGGCAACCGGTGTACGGCAAATTGAGTTATCGCCGCGGAAATGACCCCGAAACACGTTCCGGCATTAACGTCGGCGATGAATGGGAATACCGTTCGTACATTGCCGGTGCAACGGCAGGCAGCCCGACAACCGAAGCCGCCGTATTTGCCTTCACGGGGATACACGAATCGCTGTTCACCAAACAATCGCTGGCAGCGGGATTGCCGGTCGAAATGACTGTTGGTATTATGCGGACGGTCAAAGGGAACATTGAAGAACGGGTTACCGGCAATCTGTTCGTCCGTAATCCGAAGACGGGGCTGCGTATTGAAGTCGGGACATTCAGCACCGAAGAATTTATCACAAAAACGGTAACGATTCCCGTAAAGATGACGCGGACTCCGATGCTCGTACAGCGGAACGTGACGGCGAACGACGGCGGAGCGGTCAAAATACCGGACAACAATGTTATCGCTAAAGAAAAAGCCGATACGTTGTTTACCGAACGCAGGGAATTCGATTTCTTCAAAGATTTTGTTGCCGGCGGCGAAGTGGAAATCTGGCTGCAATGTATTGACAATATGCAGTATCTCGGCGTTTCTCAGCGGGACTTGTATTTCCGCGTTGCCGATGCGTCTGTCGAATTGAACTTCGTCAAAGGCTTTTTCGGTATCTGGATGCAGATGATTATGCTGACGGCGTTCGGCGTGCTGTTCAGCACATTTTTAAGCGGAACGGTGGCGATGGTCTCAACTGTCGGCGTGCTGGTTGTCGGTTTTGCCAAAGCGTTTTTCATCGAAATCGGTTTGAACCGAGTCCTCGGCGGCGGTCCGTTTGAGTCGTTTTACCGGTTGATGATTCAGCAAAATATGGTAACGGATTTGCCGAACACGTTCTCAACATCGTTTATTAAAGTTTGCGACCAGATATTCAGTTTATTTCTTCGGCTCATCGGTCAGGCTATTCCGCCGCTGTCAGATTACGAAGTTTATGCGGCAGCATTGGTGTCGGGCTTTAACATTCCATCGGATTGGCTTTTGATTCACGGGATAATGACACTGGCGTATGCGCTGCCGATATTCGTCGTCGCCTATCTGATATTAAGCAACCGCGAAGTTGCAAAGAGTTAATATGAAATATGCCGTCCTCTGGGCTTTGTGCATTGCGCACCTTTTGAATGATACTTTTCAGTCCGTTATTCCCGCCGTTTTTCCGCTGCTGAAAGAAAACCTCGCCCTGTCTTTTTTTACCGTCGGACTCATATCGACCGTATTTCAATTATCGTCGTCCGTTTTTCAACCGCTCGTCGGCTGGTACACCGATAAACATCCGCAGCCGTATGCGCTGCCCTGCGGAATGTCATCGACACTCGCCGGTATCATTCTGCTTGCTTATGCCGGAAATTTTTCTCTTGTCCTGATTGCTGTTACTTTCATCGGTTTCGGTTCTGCGATACTGCACCCCGAAGCGTCCCGGCTGGCTTATATGGCAAGCGGCGGACGACTGGGGTTTGCCCAATCAATTTTTCAAGTCGGCGGCAACACTGGTTCGGCATTAGGTCCGCTGCTGGCATTTGCGGTTATTTTTGTATATGGACACGGAAAACAAGAGAGCATCGTTTGGTTCGGACTGCTCGCCGCCGCCGCCGTCATTTGGATGGTGCCGTTGAGCCGATGGCACGCAAAACAATTAGTCCGCAGTAAAGAACGGACAGAAAAAGATAAAACAAAAGAGACAGGGGATACGGCAACCGCTGCTGTTTCGGTACCCGTCTTGGGGACAATTATTGTTTTATTGACGCTTATCTTTTCTAAAAATTTGTACACGGTTAGTTTGAGTAATTTTCTGACGTTTTATCTGATTGAAAAGTACCGTGTTTCGGTGCCTCATTCGCAACTGTTTTTATTTGCCTTTTTGTTTGCGGTTGCGGCAGGCACACTTGTCGGCGGACCTATCGGCGACCGTTACGGCAGGCGGCGGGTTATTTGGTTTTCGATACTTGGAGCGGCACCGTTTACGCTTTTGATGCCGTACATTGATTCGCTCTGGGGTACCTGTGTTTTGAGTATGTGTGCTGGTGCGGTGATGGCATCATCTTTTCCGGCGATTATTATTTACGCACAAGAGTTGGTGCCGGGCAAAATCGGCACGATTGGCGGATTATTTTTTGGTTTTTCTTTTGGAGCGGGAGCGATTGCGTCGGCTCTATTGGGAGTTCTGGCGGATTGGCGCAGCATTGAATTTGTGTATGAGGTCTGTGCATATTTACCGCTCATTGGACTCATAACGTGGTTTTTGCCGCAGGTCAAATCCGGCAGTTGCCGCTAATGCAGCGGCGGACAGTTTTTTAGAATTCGCTTGACAAGGCAAAAAGATAAGGTACAATGCTGTAGCGGTGGATATTTCTGGAGGTGCTGTTGAATAGGCACATCAGAACTGAAAACACTAAAACTCCTTATTGTAACCGTTATTTATGTTCAGTCAACCCGACCGACCGACCGACCGACCGACCGACCGACCGACTCGGCAACGGCAAACTGCGCCGCGGATTCGTTCTGTCTAAACAATTCTAAAAACCCTGTCATCTCGCTTGAACGTATCTTCCACCCCGTCGGACAGGGTGCTTTCTATACGGAACGGTTCACGTGTGGCAAGGAAGTCGTCAATATCGTCTATGACTGCGGGGCAAATGTGAACTCAATGGTAGTTTATTCCGACATACAACCATTAAACCACAGCGTATGCTCTAACACGGTACAGCAAAATAACAATGATATAAAACGCACAGGTTGCCTCTATTTTGGTGATTATAAGACAAAAGACGGACGCAAAAAGAAATACTGGGGCAGTTGTAAAACGCATTTTGTTAGCAGAATATCCAAAATTGGTATTCTCCAAGTACCGCATCACGGCTCCAACTCCGGTAAAAATAAAGAGTTGCGGGATTGGTCAGAATCGTTCGTCGTTTCGTATGACAGCAAAAAACTTAACACAGGAAA
>JAITQJ010000365.1 GCA_031288955.1 Planctomycetaceae bacterium
TCACCGTATCGGCACCGTATTTGACGGCATATTGGACTTTGGCGATTTCGCATTTTGAGTCGCTTGTCAAAGCGGAGTTACCGAGATTGGCGTTAATTTTTGTCCGCAGGGCAGTGCCGATACCGATGGGCTGGAGTTTTTTCGCTAAATGAACTTTGTTGGCGGGGATAACGAGATGTCCGGCGGCGATTTCCTGACGGATAAATTCCGCTTCGAGAAATTCCTGTTCGGCAACGGCAGTCATTTCCGGCGTAACATTACCGGCTTTGGCTTCGAGATATTGAGTCATATTTTGATTGTATCCGATACGGACAACGGTTGTATTCCGCCGGCTGCGCTCACCAAATTTGCAGAGCCGTTTCGAGTTCGATTTCCGTCAGGTTTGCGACTTCGTCTTTGATAAGACTAATCAGGCGGACAACATCGTTGGCAATGCACTCCGGTTCGACAACAATAAAACCGGCATTGCGCTCGCTGACACCTGCCCCGCCGACTTTGGTGCCTTTCAAACCGGCTTGGTCTATCAGGTCGCCGGCACTTGTTCCGCTGGTCGGATTTTTGAACGGATAAATTGACGGCAATTCTCCTGCCGGCTGCTGTGTCTTGCATACTATCCAAAGTTTCTGCATCCGTTTTGCCAACTCCGCCGGGTCGTCTTTATCGAGAAGCAGCGTTGCCGATAAAATCACGGCACTGTCGAGACTGCTGTCCCGGTACGCAAACGTAATGTCCCGCTTCGGAATGTCCGATACATTTCCCGCAAAGTCGGCAATCCTCACCGACTCAACGCATTGTCCGACATCGCCGTTGGCATTTGTGCCGGAATTGCCTGCCAAGATACCGCCGAGGGTTCCCGGTATGCCGATTAAGCCTTCGATTCCGCCGAGACCGGAAACCACGGCTTGCGTAATAATTTGCCCGAATTTCGTACCGGCACCGGCGGTGATACGTTGTCCGGCAACGGTAATGCCGTTGAAAGCCGGTCGGGACAGAGCAATCGTCAGACCGGCAACGCCGTCATCGGGAACGAGGATATTCGCACCGGTACCGATGACGTGAACGGGAGTTTGTTCTTGCCGGCAGTGTTTTAGGAGACTGATTAGTTCGTTTTCTGTTTCCGGTTCGGCAAAGAACTCGGCTTTTCCGCCGAGTTGCAGACGTGTGTACATAGCAAGCGGTACATCGCAACGGACGCAGCGAAACGCATCGGAAAGGGACATAATGGATTACGACAGGCTGGGGGGATGGGTACGCATCAATATACACGATGACACAAGATTTGTAAATAATAGACATGTTCGTCTGTTGCGGTATCTTTCACTCATAATTTTGAACGTTTTAATCTTCAACTCGACCTTTGTCTTGTGCCGTACAGATAATTTCCTGCGTCTCGACATCGACAAAAATCGCGCAATCATTTATTCTTCCAAAGCCCGTTTTATCCAGTTGTTATCGCCGTACACGCCGGCTTTGCTGTAATCAAACGGAACAAATTCGATTTTCTTAATTTCCGAATCGTCTTTGAACCGGAAATCCCGCTTTGCGGCATCAACGAACAGCGGGTCGGCAATGACACCGGCAACATCTTTGCCAAAGTCAAGCCAATCCTTGTGCGTTTTTCCTGCGAAGTCAACTTCGTCCTTTTTACTGTAATTCCACCAAAGATTGGAACCGTAGTCAATACGGGCTTTGTCCGCACGGTAGCCGATTGCCTTTCCTTCGTTATACACAACGATATTGTTATCGAAAGTAAGCGAGCGGTGCGGTTCGACCCGCGTTACCGCAACCTGATGCGGCGTGCTGAATGCAAGAATGTTATTGCGGACAACGTTGTTCTTTCCGTAATGCTGATGAAATGAACCGTCCGTTGTGTCATAGACGAGATTATTCTCCATCAGAATACCTTCGGAACCCTCATCGGTATAAAGTCCCCAGCCGCCGTAGCCGTAGGATTTAACATCGAAAATAACATTGTTGCAGACGCGGGTTCCGTGCGAAGTTCCCAAGGTATAAACACCGCCCATATCTGCCATTGCGCCTTGTCCGAGTTTATGTATCCGGTTGTATTCGATATTGTTTCGGAAAGCAACGCCGCCTTTGTATCCCCAAGTCCAGCCCGCAGAAATACCGGTATAATAAAAATCGCCGATGTCGTTGTGCGTTATCTGATTGTCTTCGGTTGCGTTGCCGAGCCAAACCGCTACCGCACAGGAATACAGCCGACCGCCGCGCTGAATGATACAGTTATCAACAACGTTATTGTTTGTATTGCCGACCCCGCCGATGCGGACGGCACCTGCCCCTAAATCGGTAAAGGCACAGCGTTCAATTTTACACTTGGTACTGTCCTTGAGCCAAAGTCCGTATTCTCCGATGTTTTTGATTTCACATTTAGAAAATACGATATTGCTTGCTCCCTGAACATCAACCACGGCATCAGCCCAAAACGCTGCCTGCTGCGGTTCGATTTGAGAAGGTCCCGGCAAATTCAAATCGCCGGTAACTTTCGGGGCAAGATTTGCACCTTTCATAACATTCAACCGCCGCGGCGAATCCGTAAATTCCAGCGAAATACCTTCAAACTTAATATCGTGAACAGTTTGACTGTTTGCCGTATTCCCTCGAATCAAAATCAGTTGGTTCAAACCGCTGCGGGGATAACGGAAAACCGTTTTACCGTTTGTTACATCTTCGAGTTTTTCACCCGGCAATGGACGGTACAACACTTTGCCGTTCACACCGTCATAAAACCATTCGCCCGCTTGGTCGAAAGATGTTTTAACATTTTCAATATAATAGAGCGACCCCGGTTTTGTTTGCTTGCCGTCTTTGTCAAACTGCGGACTTCGCCACGGATTCCACGCTTTCATTGCGCCGCCCTGCATTTTCAGGCGGTTCTTATCGGCATCGTATTCCAGTAAAATCCGCTTTGTAGTGTCCCAGTGGTGATGAACGATAAACTGTCCGAACCGCAACTCTTCGGCAGAAAGTCCTTTGAGTAAATCCAGTTCGCCGTCGTTGGCAATAACCGCCTGTTCTGTGTAAGAGCGTTTTTGATTTCTCTCGTTAATCGGCAATTCCTGATAAACCTCTTTCGGCATAAAGAAGCCGGTGTTAGGGTGTCTTGCTCTTGTTGCCCGACGTGAACCGATAAACAACTGCTCGAAGTACGCCTTCTGCCCGTTGACAACCGGCAAGTCGGCAGACCAGATGCTCTCTCCGTTTTTACTGTCGTCTTTCCAGCCCTTGATTTCAACACCGCCGCTGAAAATAGTTTTGCTTTCAACGCCGGAATATACTATCGGATTAGCGTCAGTGCCTGAGTCCTCTGCGGTGAAGACGAGCGGTTTCGTCAGCAGATATTCCCCGGCAGCGAAATTTACTTTTTTGTTTGCGTCCTTATCGGCACGGACAGCGGCTTGTGCTTTCTCAAAAGTAGCAAAGGGTTTGTCTTTCGTACCGGTGTTGTCATCGCTGCCGTTGGGCGCAGCAAACCATTCCGCGGAAAAGACAGACGGCAAAAAGCAGACAGTAGAAAACAAAATGGAGAAGAATAATCGTTTCATTGTGGAAATTCTGGGAAGGCGGTGAGGGAAAGAGTATAAAAACCGATGGTAAAATATAAGGGAATACGAAAACAGTTTCAAGAGGCAGCCTCCGCCTCTTATCGCACTTCGCCGCCCTATATTAGTTTTGCCGCTTCTTTTGCCCAATAAGTCAGGATAATACCTGCACCGGCACGGGTCATTGCTGTTAATGATTCTAACACAACCGCCTGCTCGTCAATCCAGCCCCGTTCGGCAGCCGCCTTCACCATACTGTATTCGCCGGAAACGTTGTACACCGCTATCGGAACGCCCTCAAACCTGTCCCGTATCAGCCGCACGATGTCCAGATACGCCAATGCCGGCTTCACCATAATAATATCTGCCCCCTCTGCCAAATCCAACTCAACTTCACGCAACGCCTGTCCTGCCGCTGACGACGGGTCCATCTGATATGACCGCCTGTCGCCGAATTGAGGCGTACTTTCCGCCGCCTCCCGAAAAGGACCATAAAACGCACTGGCATATTTTGCGGCATAACTCATAATCGGGACAGACGAAAAACCAGCATCGTCCATTCCCGTCCGCAATGCCTTTATCATTCCGTCTATCATACCGCTTGGGGCAATCATATCCGCTCCTGCCCGGCAATGCACGAGTGCTTGTTTGATAATATTAACCAGTGTGGCATCGTTATCTACACTAAACTCTCCGTGCTTGTTCCGGCAAAGTACGCCGCAATGTCCGTGGTCGGTGTATTCACAAAAACAGACATCGGTAATCACAAGCAATCGGTTTCCGACGGCTTGTTTAACAGCACGGACGGCGGCGGCAACGATACTGCTGTCAGACATTGCGGTACTGCCTTCGGCATCTTTTGTATCGGGAATACCGAAAAGAATGATACCGCCGAGTCCGAGTGCGGCGGCTTCTTCGGCTTCTTTGACGAGTTCGTCAACGGACAGTTGGAAATGCCCCGGCATCGAACCGATAGGTTTGCGGACGGCATTTCCCGGTCTCACGAAGAGCGGCAGAATCAGTTTGTCAGGCGAAAGCATCGTTTCCCTGACCAACCGGCGAACCTTCGGTTCATAACGAAGACGGCGAAGACGAATTGTCGGAAAAGTAACCATTATTTCTTACACCACAGAAGCACAGAGGTTAAATTGAGCGAGGTTTATCCGCCGTAAGTATCTTTGTCTGCGGCTGCGGTACGATTGTATCACAAACCGCAAAAATAGACAGGCATAAAACCGCCCCCTTTTCAGTGATACAAGGTATAATGAGTGTTGGTTTATCCCGTTCACTGCTGCTTAATGATACCGATGTCCGATTTTGATGCTGTCAAAGAACGTATTCGTGATGCCGTCGATATTGTCGATTTGGTTGGACAGTATGTTCCGCTGCGCCGGCAAGGCAGTATGTACGCCGGAAGATGTCCGTGGCACGATGATTCCCGTCCAAGTTTGCAAGTCAATCCGCAGCGTCAATCGTTCAAATGCTGGGTCTGCGACATCGGCGGCGATATTTTCTCCTTCGTGATGAAAATTGAAAACGTCGATTTTCCCGAAGCACTCGAAATCCTTTCCGAAAAAACGGGCATCGCATTGCCGAAACGTTCAAAACCCGGTATCTCCGCTGCGCTGTCCAGCAAAAATGACGGCGGTATGGAAAACGAATATGCCGGACAAAATGAACAAGAAGAGCCGCCGGAGAAAAAAACGCTGCTTAAAGCCGCCGATTACATTGCCGGTCTGTATCACAATGCCTTGCTGACACTGCCGGAAGCCGAATCTGCCCGGCAATATCTGAACAGCCGAAAACTTGATGCCGATGCCGTCAAAAAGTTCCGTATCGGTTACGCTCCGCTGGCAGCCGATTTTCTCCGTTCCAAAGCGGACAATAAAATAAGCCGCTTAAAAGTTCTCGAAGCCGTCGGCAATCTGAAAAACGGCAAAGATTTTTTTGCCGGTCGGCTGATTTTTCCGATTTGCGATGACCGGGGAAACACCGCAGCCTTCGGCGGAAGACTTATTCCCAACTCGCCGTTGAGCCGGGACGATTGGCACAAAGACAGGAAATACCTGAACACGTCTGAAACGGCAATTTTCTCCAAGCATAAATTTTTATACGGTCTCAATGTTGCCAAACAACGGATAAAGGAAACCCGCCACGTGTTGATAATGGAAGGCTACACCGATTGCATAACGGCACATCAATTCGGTTTTACCTATGCGGTAGCGGTACTTGGAACGGCACTGGGGCGTGAACACATTCGGCTGCTCAACCGTATGGGAGCCGAAAAGATGATTCTGATGCTCGACGGCGATAAGGCAGGGCAGTCAAAAGCCGAAAGCGATAACGTTCTCACCGACTTTATTTCGCAAGGGGCGGATATGTCGGTTCTGATATTGCCGGAAAATCTCGACCCGTGCGAATATCTGGAAAAATACGGTGCAGAGGCATTGGAAACGCTGCTGAAAACGCAATCGGTCAATGCACTTGACCATATTTTTCAAATTAAAACGCGGGGTATTGATTTGAAAACGGATATTATCGCTTCAAGCAAAGCATTGGATGCGGTACTGGGAATCATTGCACATAGTCCGCCGCAGACAAGTTTCCCCGATAAGCCGAACGACTCGATAGCGTTCCGTATTGAAAAGACACTGCAAACGTTGTCTGTGCGTTTTAATGTGCCGCTGGAGGAAATAAAAAAGCGGCTGCACCATTTGACGCTTATCCGTAAACAGAGGTCAGAAGTCTATATGCAAAATGCCCCGGACAACCGGCAGCAGCCAACGGATAACGATGACAATTTGCCGCTGGAAACCGATGCGCTGGAGCGGGAGATGCTTGAATTATGGCTTGCGGCATCGGCAGCGATTCCTCAATTTGGGGATACAGTACCGTTGGAACGCTGCCGGTATCCTGTTACGAAAACGATTTATGCGAAGTGCCGTGCATTAGCGGCAGACGGCAAGGTACCGACGGTACAGAATTTGTTGACAGTATTCGATTCACCGGCAATGAAAAATTTTCTGCTGACGCTGGCGGACAATGGAGAAGAAAAGTTGCGCAGCCGGATACCGTACGGGTCGGACGAGCAGTGCCGGCGGAAAGTGCTGGATGAAGTTGTTCTGGAAATTACGGCGGCGTTTGACCGCCGGGACTCGCAGCAGACGCAGTTGCAGGAGTTGAACCGCATCAAAGACTCTCGTTTATCGCCGGAAGACAAGACAACCCAACTTCTGCGTATCCAACAGGAGTTGCTCAAAAAGCAGAAAAATTAGGCAGAGGCGGACGGTTACGGTTTCTCAAAAATTTTAAAAAAAATCTCAAAATACTCCTATTGACATTTATTAGTTGACACGTTATGCTTAATAACAATGGAGGTATTGTGCCTCTATGTAAACACTATTTGAAAGGAGAACTGCTATGTTCGCAACACTGTTACCGCAACGTAATGTTGCCAAACCGACCTCTCTAGTGAGAGAGAGAGAGAGAGAGAGAGAGAGAGAGAGAGAGAGAGAAATCCCGTAGACTCGGATTCACTCTCGTAGAACTTCTGGTCGTCATTGCCATCATCGGCATATTGGTCGCCCTGCTTCTGCCTGCTGTGCAGGCTGCCCGCGAAGCCGCAAGGCGAATGCAATGCGGGAACAATCTTAAGCAATTCGCTTTGGCGATGCACAACTTCGTTGATACCCACAAAGTCCTCCCTGCACACGGTATCGGCGGAGGATATACGGGCGACAACGTTACTACTTCTAACTACCGCTCCCGTAGCGTTCAGGTCGGGATTCTGCCGTTTATCGAGCAAAACGCCCGGTACGAAATGTTCACCAGTGTCAATTGGAATGTCTTTTTTTGGGAAGGTTCGGCAGCAGGTGAAGTGTATCACCAACCTATCAACGCTTTTCTGTGTCCAAGCGACCCAAATGGTACCGCACCGGCAGGCGGTGAAACCAATGACGGACATTACTTTACGATGACCAACTACGTGGTGTCGTGGGGCGATTTTGCACGCCGGCATCAACAAGTGATGGATGCCATAAATAGTGCAGGAAGAGTGACCGGCTTCAACGATATGCGGACAGCGTTCACCTATGTTGATGGCTGGACGAATATCGACAAAGCCAAGGGCTTCAACGACATTAGCGATGGTTTGAGCAACACCATTGTTGTCTGCGAAAAAGTCATTATGTCGAATGACCGCAAGGGGGCTATTGTCGGTAGTCTTGTCCGCAACACGAATGTCGTATCTCAACACGCTATCGGA
>JAITQJ010000375.1 GCA_031288955.1 Planctomycetaceae bacterium
CGGGGCAACGTGCTGGTCTTTATCGAATCAAGCGGACGGTAAAAGTATTGGACTTGTTCCATAACTAAATTTTGCCGTAAACGTTCAGAGCTGCCGTCGTAAGACGGCGGTTAATGTTAACCGCAATCTTACGATGCGGCTCTGATGATGGCGGTACATCAAAAAGATTATCCGTGTCTCCGTGGTTAAAAAAGGAATCTGCCGCAGACAACACAGGTCTTGCTTTGTGTTAAAAAAAATGAATAATGAACGGCAGCGGCGTGTATCGTTCATTCTCTACCAAATAACCGTGTCAGACATTTATCAACAGCAGCGCATTGACTATGTTCGGGAAATACATCAGTCGCCGGTACAACTTATGTTGACTCTTTCCGGCGGCGGAACACCCGTTATCACTGACTTTCTGACCGTGCCGGGTGCCTCTAAAACAATCATCGACGTTGCCGTTCCCTACTCCAAAGAAGCACTAGCCCAGTACATTGGGCACACTCCCGAAAGGTTTTGCAGCGGACAAACTGCCCGGTCAATCGCAACCATCGCCTTTCATCACGCCAGGCATCTTATCGCTATGCGGCAGAAGCAGAGCAGCGGTACGCACATTGATTATCCGATTCTTCCCCGCTCAACCGACGTGTCTCACGATATTGACACGCATTTTTCCAAACATAATCTGCTGAAGTCCTCGCTGAAATACACCAACGGAGATGACATCAGTCCGTACTTTGATATTATCGCCGTCGGCTGCACCGCCTCGCTTTCAACCGACCGGGAAAAACGCGGCACTTTAAGCGTTCACGTTGCTCTGCAAACGCTCCGCCGGACAATGCTCTTTTCGCTGCAATTACAAGAGGGAGTCCGAACACGTGCCGAAGAAGAACGGCTTGCCGCTGACTTAATTTTGAATGCCGTTGCGACTATCCGTCAAGCCGTTGAAGCATCGCCGTTTCTCAAACCGACAGCATCCGCGGAAAAAGAACAGCAGGTAACGTGCTGCGATACCTTTGATGAAGGTTCGACGGATAATCTGAAACTTGTTGAAGTGATTCCGTTACAACTGACGGAAAACGAAATGCTTCACGGCTGGCAGCGTGTCGGTTCGCTGTCTTTGGTCGAATTGTTTTACGGCAGCCTTCAGGGGGTACTTTGGCATCAGGGAATGATACAGCATTTTGTTCCCCGCCGGAATGTACTGACAACAATGGAAGGCGGTTTTAATCCGCACGCCGAATATATGCAGGCAATCTTTCCCGGTTCGTTCAATCCGATACATCAGGGGCATCTGAAAATGCAGGCATTTTCCGAAGGGCGGCTGCAAAGTAAAGCGGTCTTGGAGTTGTCGATATGCAATGCCGACAAACCGCCGCTGGATTACATTGAACTCGACAACCGTCTGGAAACGATTCGGCAGACGAATTCGACTTCGGCAGTATGGCTGACACAAACGCCGCTTTTTGAAGACAAGGCGGATTTGTTTCGCGGCGCAACATTTATTGTCGGTGCGGATACGCTTCGCCGATTTGCCGATTTGCGGTTTTATCACGAAAATATTCATCAGTTGCAGGATGTACTGCGGCGGATTGCGTATTGTCATTGCCGGTTCCTTGTGTTCCCCCGGCACACGCAGCGGGGTTTGGAGTCGCTGGCAACGTTAGATATACCCGATATGCTGCGGAGTTTATGCGATGAAGTGCCGGAGAGCGATTTTTCGGTCAATATCTCTTCAGCGCAAATCCGCCGCAGCCGGCGGGAAAAGAGTTGAGCATTTTGGACGTTCACGATACTAACATTCGGTTGATGCTTGCAGCAGCGGCTGATGATACGGCGGCTTTTGAAACGCTGATGGTGCGTTTTGAAAGCCGGGTGCTGTCGCTGCTCCAGCATTTACTCGGCAATCGGGAAATCGCCGAAGATATGACGCAGGAAGTTTTTCTTCGGGTGTTCCGCAGCCGCAAGTCGTACAAACCGGAGGCGAAGTTTACGACTTGGCTTTACACGATAGTCAATAATGTTGCACTGAATCAAAAGCGGAGTTGGGCGCGGAAACGGGAGGTTCAACTGGCGGCGAATACATCGGAATCGCCGTCGGGACAGAAAACGCTTTTGACGGCGGACAATATAATGGCGAGTACGGGGTCAATGCCTGTCCGGCAGTTGGACAAACAGGAACTTCGGGAGACGGTTCGCACGGCGGTTGATTCGCTGAACGAACGGCAGCGGGAGGCGGTGCTGTTAAACCGCTTTGAAGGCTTGAGTTATGCGGATATAGCGGAAGTGATGTCGTTATCGCCGCAAGCCGTGAAATCATTGTTAAGCCGTGCGCACGTACAACTTCGGGACCGTCTTCAGCAGTATGTAGAGTAATTTTGCCGTGTCAATCAAGTGCAGGCGGCACTGAATCAGCGGTTCGGGTTTCTCTTTACTGATTTATCCGCATCGGATAAAATGGACGTTAGACTCAAACACCCCAAAATGAAAACACTCATCGCTTTTATCGCCGCCGTTGTTGCAAGTTTCGTTTCGCTCACCGCTTGCTTCGGCGGGGATTGGCTCATTGATAACCGCAACTTCACTGCCGAAGTAAAAGAAAACGGAAAAGATTTAACCCTTTCCAACGGTCTCGCCGCCCGCACCTTTCGCATCGAACCCAATCTGGCAACGACCGGACTGTACCAACTGACAACAAAACAGAATTATCTGCGTGCCGTACGTCCCGAAGCCGTTCTCACCATTGACGGCAAAAAGTACAACGTCGGCGGACTCTACGGACAGCCGATTCAAAGTTATCTTCTGGCGGAATGGGTCGATAAATTGACTGCCGACACCAACGATTTTCGTTACAAAAACTATACCGTTCAAAAAATACAGAAACGCTTTGAATGGAAACAGCATCCTGAATGGCTTTCACAAAAGGCACTCTGGTCTCCCGAAGGAATCGAAGTCATTCTGCATTTTGATGCGCCCGATGCCCTCCAAGGAATGTCCGTCAATGTGCATTACGAACTTTACAACGGCTTGCCTCTGTTCTGCAAACACCTCACGTTAAAAAACAACACGGGCAAATCCGTTTTGCTCAATAAATTCACCAGCGAAATCATTGCCGGTACTGATGAATCGCTCACTCCCGATGCAACGCGCTGGGAATTGCCGAACATTTATTTTGAAACCGATTACACTTTCGGCGGTCAGCCGGACATTCCGCAAAGCGTTACTTGGCACAGAGACCCATCTTATAAAACGCAACTGAATTATACTCTTGACACCCCTTGTGTGCTGGAAGTGAGTCCGAAAACCGGACCCGAACAAACGGTTGCCGAGGGTGAAAAGTTTGCAACATTCCGAACGTGGGAATTGCTCTACGACAGCACTGACCGGCACAGAAAAGCGTTGTCGCTGCAAAAAATGTACCGGACGATTGCTCCGTGGGCGATGGAAAATCCGATACTGATGCACGTGCGCCAAGCCGATGAAAAATCGGTCAAATCGGCAATCGACCAGTGCAGCGAAACAGGCTTTGAGATGGTGATAATGACCTTCGGCAGCGGTTTCAATATGGAAAGCGGCGATAAGAATTATTATGCAAAAATCAAGGAACTCGTAGATTATGCCCACAGTAAAAAAGTTGCACTCGGCGGTTATTCGCTGCTCGCCAGCCGGAAAATCAACGATGAAACCGATGTCATCAATCCGAAAACCGGCAAGCCGGGCGGCTTTGCCGTGTTCACCCATTCGCCGTGTTTGGGAAGCAAATGGGCTGATAATTATTTTCGTAACATTAAAGAAATGTACGAGGCAACCGGTTTAGACCTCATCGAACACGACGGTTCTTACCCCGGCGATTGCTGTGCATCAACAACGCATCCGGGACATAAAGGTTATAACGATTCGCAGTGGAATCAATGGAAAACGATAAGCGGATTTTATCAATGGTGTCTGGCGCGGGGCATTTATCTGAACGTTCCCGACTGGTATTTTCTCAACGGGGCAACGAAAGATGTAATGGGTTATCGGGAGACGAATTGGTCGCTGCCGAGGGCGCAGCAGGAAATCATTGAGCGGCAGAATGTTTATGACGGAACGTGGAACAAGACGGCGAGTATGGGCTGGATGTTTGTTCCGTTGACGGAATATCACGGCGGCGGAGCGGCGGCAACGATTGAACCGCTGTGTGAGCATTTGGAGCATTACGGTCAGCGTTTTGCGAATCTGTTCGGTTATGGTGTTCAGGCTTGTTTTCGGGGACCCCGGCTTTACGATACAGAGGAAACGAAGGCGGTTGTGAAACGCTGGGTGAGTTTTTACAAGGAGCATCGGGCGATTTTGGATTCGGACATTGTTCATCTTCGCCGTCCTGACGGTCAGGACTGGGACGGAATTCTGCACGTCAATCCGCAGTTGCCGCAAAAGGGAATGTTGGTGTTGTATAATCCGCTGCCGTCTGCGATAGAACGGGAAATCAAGGTTCCGCTTTATTACACGGGTTTAACGGACAAGGCAGTATTAAAAGAGCAGAGCGGCAGTGTCAGGGAATACACGTTAGACCGCGATTATTCGATAACCGTCAAGGTGAACATTCCTGCCAAAGCAACGCAATGGTTCGTGATTGAGTGAGATTTCTTCAGAGTGGTGTACTGCATCAAAATACGTCACTTTTTGCAAAAAAATACACCATTTTTGGAAATTTGCATTATTTTGCAATAAATTTACTCGCCATTTTATCAATAAAATCTTATTTTATTTATTTTAACCTATTTACCTATAAGTATTTAGGTGTTTTGTTCGTTTTATTTTCTATTTGGCACAATGCTTGCTCTATAATACTAGTAAATGAACCTATATTCTTGTATGAATAATAGGTTATTGGCAGCAGCACTTCGCTGTTGCCGCAAAACAACTCCTTACACAAAGGAAAAACTATGTCACGATTCCCCGTTTCCCTTGCCGCAGCGAAAGTATCCTGCGCAGCAACACTGCTCTCCGTCCTGACGCTTGCTGTTCAGGCGGATAACCCCACTCCGGCAGAAATTACGGCAGCCCTCGAAAAGGTAACCGCCGTTGCCGAAATCGAACAGTATGTTCAAGACGCTGCCTATCACTGGCGGACAAACGAAGTCAAGAAACTCGGCATCAATCCCGCCGACCACCAGGACCTTACCAAGACGCTCGGCGAAGATAAAGTCCGCAGCATCAACACGGAGAGCGGCAGAGGCATCAGCGAATTACGCGTCGTTGCCGGTGCGCGGATTCTCAAAATTGCCAAAACCGATGACGAAAAGGCAAGAGGTACCGCTTTGAAACTCCGCGGCTTGCAAGGGCTTATCGGCTGGGCAGAACAGACAAAGGACGAGAAAGCCGAATTGCAATACCGCCGCGAAGCGGGCAAGTTGGGCAGCACTACTGCCGGCAGCACCGCAGCCGCAGCCCGAAACAATCCTTACAACGTCTTTATGCAGGAAAAAGTTTTACCGCTGCGGAGAGAGTTCAAGTTGGATGCGTTCAATGCGATCATTCCCGAATTGAAAAAATGGGCAACCGCACCAGCATTAGCCCAAAAGCCGGCGGCTCCGTTGTTAACGGTGTTAGACATTGCCGCTCTGCCGGAAGTAACCGCTCAAGAACCGACTCTGTTGGAAAAAACGCTGAAAGAGTTCACAGAGTTCGTCCATTCCGATGCGTTCACGGTTTCCTCGGAAGCAAAAGCATCGTCGCAAAAACTGTTGGCAGGTTATCAACGCCGGAGTATCGGTTCCGACCCGAAAATTTACGGTAAGACCTTTGAGGACAAGGATTTCGATTGGGACTCACTGCGGGGAAAGTTTGTGCTGGTCAAGTTTACGGCTTCGTGGTGCGGACCGTGCAAGCGGGAACTGCCGGGCGAAAAAGAGGCGTATGAAAAATATCACGATAAGGGGTTGGAAATCGTGGAAATCTACGTCCGGGACAAACTCGCAGCGAGTAAGCAACTGATTGAGACAGAGAAGTTGCCGTGGATTCTCTTGTCGGAAGAATTGGCAAAAAATGCCGGACAGCCGGAATACAGCGAAACATTTGCCGTGCAAGGTGTGCCGACAATGTTCCTTGTCGGTAAAGACGGGAAAATCATTCTCACCAATGCCCGCGGAGATGTCTTGCAGAAAAAACTCGCCGAGATTTTTAATGCAGACAAGACCGCTTTACGTTAACCGTTTTCCTCACCCCTAAACCCTATTAAGGAGGTTACTATGAGACATACAGCAGACGGACAGAAAAGCCCGCTGGCACGGGATTTGCTGCAAAATCGAACTCACGTAAGAGAGAGAGAGAGAGAGAGAGACGAAATTCTATAGAAGCGGTTTCACGCTCGTGGAACTCCTCGTCGTTATTGCTATCATTGGAATTCTGATTGCCTTGCTTTTACCAGCAGTGCAGGCAGCACGGGAATCCGCAAGACGGATGCAGTGCAGCAATCATCTCAAACAGATACTTCTGGCAAATCATTGCTTTGCTGAAAGCAATAATACCTACTTGCCGCCGGGTGCTTTGGCAAGCGGATACAGTATTTGGGCTGCGTTTATCTTTCCTTACATTGAACAGAACGCCTTGCATAGCCGCTTGAGTGTCGCTTACGTCAAAGGAACCGAAAACAGCGGACTGGATGGTTACATTTATGATGAAAAGGACACGAACAACGGCGGGCTTCATTACCGCAGGCAGAATGCCGAAGTATGGGCGGAGTTAATTTCCGGCTTCCGTTGTCCGGGCGATTCGGGCAATCAAACCGCACAGTACCGGGCAGTCTATGACAGTGCGAATGTGTATTATTACTACCCGAAGTATAACTACGTTGCCTGCGCCGGTGCTACGGCAACGATGCACTATACGGAAGCACAGGGCGGTAATCTGGACTACGGCTGGTTTGCGGTTGATTATGTCGGTCAGCCGACAACTGCCGTAGCACCGTA
>JAITQJ010000383.1 GCA_031288955.1 Planctomycetaceae bacterium
AAGAATCATAGTGAGGATGAAAGTTATGCCCAGTACAAAGAGGGACCGAGCAATGCGATGGCGTATTGCAGCATCAACGATGCAGACAGCGGAACAGTAACGGAAAGCGGCAAGTTTATCCTTTACGGCGTGCAGGGCGGCGAGCAACTCAACAACGTTGATATTGTTGCGAAAAAAGATATAAATCAATCGGAGGCAGTGAAGGTTACGTATGACGAAGCGTCCAAACGCTTGGTTATCACCGTTAACAGCGACACTGTTACGTTGTCGGAAGCCATCGCTAAAATCAACGAGAACGGGATATTCAAGGCGGAGTACGATTACAGTTTCAATAATACAGCAGCGGCTCCTGGTCCTCCCCCGCCAAGTACAGGACCGGGTCTGGAGACTTTCGGGTCTGTTTTCGGCAGCGGCAATGAGGTGGTTATCGGCAACACGGGAACGACCGGCGGACATCTCGGCGGCGTGCTGGAAGTTTATGTCGGCGGTACCGATGCCCAAATTGATGCGAATAACGTTATTGATGCCATTAACAACAACGAAATCACCCGCAATCTGTTCAAGGCAAGTGCTATCGGAAACGGAGAAGGTATTATCAATTTCCGCAAGGATAACATTCGCGAGGTTACCGGTCCTGACGGCTTGAAGCGCAACGAAGTCAATATGCTCACTGCTATTCTCGGCAGCAGCGGCGATGACCCCGGCTTGATGGTTGTGCATCTGGCGACCGATGCGAACGGCACGGTCATTACTACCGCCCGCGATTTGGTTGCCTACTTTGACACGCTTACCGCGGAGCAGTTGCGGGGTATCAGTGTGAGCGTGATTCGTCCGCCGGGGGTGGATAACCTTGACCGGATTTGGACGTACGACAGTTGCGGCAACGTTATTGAAGAGCAGTTATGCGATAACCCTTACGGGCTGGGCTTGCTCGCTCCGACGATGTACATTGACGACTGCGGTATTGTTACGTATTATCCGATAGAATTTTATTCTTACGGCGAAGATGTGAAACCGGGGAATGCTTACGGCAGTGTGATTGCGGCGAACGGCATCGATGCCTCGCTTGACATTCACGCCAAAGTGGCGGGGTCGGAATACAACGGGGTCGGCTTCCAGTATCTGCGGCTTGATGACCCGCTTGCTGAAGCGTATGCCGATTATGACCCGGCGGGCAAGATGATTACGGTCTATATTCAGGGGGATGGAATGGCAACGGCGGCGGAGATTAAGAGCGTCATTGAGAACAGTGCGGCAACGAAAGACCTGTTTTCTGTAACGCTGCCGGGCGACGGTTCGGGATTCGTCACGCTCAATGACGATTATCTGGTGCTGCGTAACGGCACGTATGATGCGGGTTACCGCGGCGGGGCGATAATGCAGGGTGCTGCGGATGCGGACGAACACCGTCTCGTTTTTGAGTCGCTGAACGAAGGGTCGAAGCAGTGGGTTCGTGTTCGGGCATTGTCCGGCGATTTTGTCGTGCGTGATATTGCCGGTATTACAACGGATGTCGATTACGGCGAGGATATGATTGCCCGCTTGAACGGCAACAAGATGGTTGCCGACGGACGGACGCTGTCGATAGACACGTCGATGCTGAAGATGTCGGTAACTCTTCAGGAAAACGTGCAGGGCGGCGACCGCGTTCAGTTTACGATAACCGGCGGCGGAGCGACGTTCCAACTGGGACCGGATGTGGTAACGAATCAGCAGATTCGTCTCGGTATTCAGAGCGTCAGTACGGCAACGCTCGGCGGTGCGAGCGGACGTTTGTATATGCTCAGCGACGGCGAGGCAGCGGCGTTGGCAAACGATACGAAACTGGCAGACCGCATCGTTCAGGAGGCGATTATGGCGGTGGCGGTAACACGGGGCAGATTGGGGGCGATTCAGCGCAACACGCTTGACCCGACAATATCGGCACTGCAAGACCAATTACAGGCAACGACGGCAGCGGAGGCGCAGATTTCCAATGCGGACTTTGCCGAGGAAAGTTCCAAATTGATGCGGACGCAGATTTTGGTACAAGCCGGTATGCAGGCATTGCAGTTAGCAAACCAGTTCCCGCAATATGCAGCGCAGTTGCTGGGATAGTCATCAATGGAAAATGGAAAATGGAAAATGGAAAATGGAAAATAACAGGAAAACGGACACCGCATAAGGTTGTTGTAACGTTTGGGGAGCGTATCCCATTCTCCCTTATCCGTTTTCAATGATCAATTCCTAAAGCGATGAGTCATTTACTAAGCCTTGGTTATATTGGTCCGTACCGGCTTCTGGAAGCCATCAACCGGGGGCAGGCTTCTGCCCTTTGGAAGGCGTACGAAGATAACAAGCGGCAGTTTTTCGGAGTGAAAACACTTCTGAATACGACCGCCCAGGTTCGCGAACAGATTCAACTGCTGAAACACGAGTATCAGGTCGGCAGTCAACTGGAACATCCGAATCTGATTCATATTTATGAATTCGGGACGTATAACCGCGTGCCGTATATTGCGATGGAATGGTTCTCGCCGGTCAATCTGAAAAAATGGATTAACCGGGGTTACGCAACGTACTGCGAACATTTACCGCAGATACTGGAACAGACGGCGGCGGCAATCGCGTATCTGCACAGCAAAGGGTATGTGCATCGGGATGTCAAGCCGGATAATTTTTTGTTCGCTCTCGATAAAGAAGCGGATACCGGCACTTCCGGCACTTCCGCCGCTTCTTCCGCTTCGGTGAAACTCATTGACTTTGCGATAACGCAGCAGACCGTCAAAGGTTTTATGCGGTATCTGACGCTGCGGTCAAAAATACAGGGAACGGCAAGTTATCTTTCGCCGGAACAGATACGCGGCTTGCCGGCGGAACCGGGAATGGATATTTACAGTCTCGGCTGTACGTTTTACGAGTTATTGACGAACCGGCTGGTTTTTGCGGACGATTCGATGAACGGTTTGTTGACGAAACATTTATCGGCAGCACCTCCGCCGGTAACGGTGCGTAACAAAAACATTACGCCGGAGTTTGCCGGTTTGCTGAAACAGATGTTAGCGAAGACGGCGGCAGAGCGTCCCAAAGACGGCGGCGAAGTCCTGAACGCCGTCAAGGGACTTCGGGTGTTTCGGGGGAAACCGTCCGGTCGGGATGTGCCGTAGGTGATTCCTGATAATCTTTTTTCGCTTCCCCGACGAGTTTCTCTGCCCAGGAATAGTTCTGGTATAACACAATAACGGCGCGGCGGATTGCTTGCGCCCGGTCTGGATTTGTTGACTCCAATTCGTCCGCCGCCAGCAAACGGTTGCGGATAACTTCCGTTTGCTCTCCGCTTTGCAGCGATAATTCGTGTTCGATTTTCTTTAACCGCCGTTTTGCCAATTCAACGCAGATTTCGACGTGGCTTGATAAACGTTTTGTTTCCGCTTTGGATTTATCCGCCGCATCGTCAAACAACTCAATAAACGCCTGCATTTTTTCCGCACCCCGCTGTAAATCCGTTCGGGAAACAGTAATCGCATCAACGTACGCAATTTCAACCGGCGATAAACGGCGCACCGCCGATAAAAACTGCTGCCTTGTATAGAGCCGCTCGTTCTCCGCTAACTCCAATTCATCGTGCAGCCCGCTAACCTGCTGCGCCAATGAATGATGCGGATACTCCGCAAGGAACCGCTCGATATTACTCTGTGCAGCACGGAGGGTCGAAAGCGAATAACCGTTGGGCGAATTGTCCTGTTTCAACACCGCCGCAATCCGCTCGTACAACTTGTCCGGCGGAACAGGCTGCAACAGATAATAAAGCGTAATGCCGATGACCAGCAGCGCAAGCGATGTCAAAACCGTCGATACCGAAATTATCGGTTTACCGAAAGTCCGCTCCGGCGGCAAACCGTGCCGCTGGTCATCGGTTACTTCAACGAACGATGAACCCGCCGATGTTTTATGCGTATTTTCTCTGGTGCTGTTTGCTCCGGTCATTCCGCTGTGCTGTGTTCCCGGATTTGACAAAGCGTCTGCTTCTGCCCTTATTATATTTATTTCCGCCTCTGCGGTATGTTCGGCGGGGATGGCGGGCAGCGGTACAGCACCGGCATCGGCATTTGCTTTATCTTGTTCTTGCGTCTTCGTAATATTGCCGAACGATTTGACTGACGGCAGCGGTTCATCTTTTGACCGCCGCAGTGCTGCCGTATCCATTAACAGCACCTCGCCGTGGCGGATACCTCTGCGCCGCTCCAATACCCGCATATCCGTCGGTGTGTATTCAAGCGTGGCATCGCTGTTGGGAGCATCGGCGGGAACAGGGGTTGGTGTCCCGCTTTCTTTTTCCGCCTCTTGGACAGAACCTGCCGCCTTGTTGACGGACGCTGTCATTTGACTCAGGTCAACGATACCATCGTCAACGATAAAATCCTGCGTTTCCCGTTCAACCGCAGCACCGGCGGCGTGTATATTCCGGTTCTGATACGGGTTAAGCGGTGTTTCCGCAGGAATCGGCGGCGGCTGTATTGCTGCTGCCGTCATCGGCAATACCCGTATCGACTCCGGCGAACCAGCCAAAGCGTGAAGCATTGCTTGAAAACGCTTTACAATCAGATACGCATTTGCCGGTCGGTCTTCGGGGCGGGGACGCAATAAATCAGCAATGATTGCTTCAAAATCGGCGGGAACATCGAAGCGGAACATCTTTATCGGGTCGAAAGAAGCGGCAGTGTGTTTGCGTATCAGTTCCGGCAGAGACCGGGCGTGGAACGGTACCTTGCCCGTCAAAAGCAGATACAACACGGCACCGAGCGAAAATAAATCGCTTCGGGGACCAATCGGGTTCGCCATCGCTTGTTCCGGCGACATATACTCCAGCGTCCCGACAATCGAGTGTGTGCCGGTGATGCGTGAAGCCCCGAAGTTTTGAGCGATACCGTAATCGGAAAGTTTAACGCAGCCGTCCTGCGTTAAAAGAATGTTCGCCGGTTTTATGTCCCGATGTGTAACGCCCCGGTCGTGTGCGTGCCGAAGTGCCTGACACATATCAAGACCGATTTTCGCTGTTTCCTGCCAGGTAAAAAGCCGCTGTTTTTTCAATTCGTGCTGCAAACTTGGTCCGTCAACAAGTTCCATCACGTAATAAAGGACTTCTTGTTCTTCGCCGGAACCCACAAGACGAACGATATTAGGGTGATGCAGTTGTTTTAAGGCTTTGATTTCTAACTCAAAGCGCAGCCGGACTTCTTTATCTTCTTCAAGATTCGAGAGCAGAACCTTGACCGCAGCGGGAACGCCGGTGTCGATATGAGCGGCTTCATAAACCGCCCCCATACCGCCGCGCCCAATCACACGCCCAATCTTATAGGGTCCTAACTGCTGAAGTTCCACGCTTTTGGGTGAAGAAGTAAGAGCGAATAGTAAAGAAGAAAACGTAATGCACGTCTTTACCCTTCTTTCTCCTTCATTTACACTTGAATGACTCGTATTCGTTCATCAACTTTTTCTTTCAACGTTCTTTCGATGAGGTATTTTAGGGTTTGCCCTGCCCCGGCACAACCGGCGCAGGCACCGCGTAATTCGACGTAAACTGCCGTATCTTTAATGTCGATTAGTTCCAAATCGCCGCCGTCTTTCTGCACCATCGGACGTAAATACTCGTCGAGCAACTTCTCAATCTTCTTGGCAAACTGGAACGGCGACGATGACGGCTCCGTCTCCTTGGGTGCAGCGGGCAATATCGGCAGCAAATCGTTGTCCGGTTGTTTCCCCCAAACCTCGTCGAGTAAATTCTGCAAACCGCCGGGGGCGTGATGGCAGGTCATACAAGCCCCGCCGGCTTTAATTGCCGCCGTTATTTCCGGTATGGAATGAAGGTTCAGTTCTTTAATTTTCCGTTTGATATACGGTTCGGTCAGTGTAAAACATTGACAGACGATTCTGCCTGCACTTTGTTCTTCGCGGTTAATATCGATACCAAGAGCGTTGAGATTGACACCGCGTTTTTGCGCCCAATTAAATACGGCGGCTTGCAGTGCTTCGGCTCCCATCACGCTGCAATGAATTTTTTGTTCCGGCAGACCGTCGAGATAATTGACAATATCCTGATTGGTAATCGCCAAGGATTCGATAGGGGTCAGGCGTTTGGCTTCAATCAACCGGCATAAGGCTTCGGAAGCGGCGATGGCGGAAGTGCAGCCGAAGGTTAAATACTTTACTTCGACGATAACGTCTTTGAGCGGGTCGTTATTTCGTTCGGCTTTGAAAGTGAATCGGAGGGCATCGCCGCAAGCGATAGAACCGTGTTCTCCGAGTCCGTCGGGTTCGGCAATTTCACCGAGATGCGTACCGGGCTGACCGTGAACGGCTTCGTTGAACAGTTGCATTGTTTTTGCGCTATAATTCCAAGCCATTTGGCATAATTGTCTGGTGCTTCTACGTATTTTCCCCCTTCCGGCGGACGTTGTCAATCAGAACGCTTTGTTAGAGAACATCATAAAGAGCGGGATATGCAGTAAAAAACGC
This sequence comes from Planctomycetaceae bacterium, assembly GCA_031288955.1. Taxonomy (GTDB): domain Bacteria; phylum Planctomycetota; class Planctomycetia; order Pirellulales; family Thermoguttaceae; genus WRKP01. Next base: position 6,496 of record JAITQJ010000383.1, read on the forward strand.
AGCGATAGCAAGTTTTTTACGGAATATCCCATGGGAGGGCGGAAAGAGTGCAATGACGGGATATTCCGTAAATTGTTTTTTCTATCGAAAAATCAATTTACTACATATCCCGCTCTTTGGAGAAAGACAACGGCAGAGAACTGCCAGATGCTATGCAAAGATTGCAACCGGCGGAAGTCAGCGAAGTAAATGACGGCTTGCAATGACTTATGATATTCAAGTGGAGCGTCATCCTGACTGGGACAAGCCGCAGAAGTATAAACCGAAAGGCAAATAAGAACGGGAACAACAGCGCAGGAAATTTTACCGCGAATCAACGGCGGCACCCGCCGCGTGTGATTCTAAAAACGGCGGTTAAAATGCAGCCTGCAAGTGCTAATGCGGCGGCGATATAAAATGCCGTCAGCGGCTCGTCAAACGAAGCGTAAAGCCGCGGACCGGCAAGTGCTGCTGCCGCAAAAGCAATAAACAGCACGGCGTAATTCAGTGCCATATTTTTCAAGCCGAACATTTCCGCACAAAATGACGGAAACAAACCGAGATAACCGCCGTAAGTCGTTCCGATGACGAAAATCACCGCAACGAGCATCAGCGGATTGGCGGACATCGGTAAGAGGAATGTTGCCGCTGCTGAAAGAATAAACATCAACAGCAAAGCGTTTACCCGTCCGATGTAATCGCTGACCGTTCCCCAAAGAAAGCGTCCGAAAGCGTTCGCCGCCGCCAGCACTGCAACCAGTGTTGCCGCCTTTTGTGCGTCGAAATGTCCGATACTCTGAAAGATACCGCTTGCCGCACTGATAATCATTAAACCGGGGGCGGTACCGAAAAAGAACAGGATAAACAGTATCCAAAAATTGCCCGTCAATATCATCTCGTACCAAACGAGGTCGGTATTATTCTGTTGCGGCTTGCCGCCTTGCGGAGTATTTTGCGGCAACTTGTTGAAACGTTCTGCATAGCCGTCCGGCGGCGAAGTGATAAATGCGGCTAATCCGATGGCGATAAGACAGAACACACCGCAGGCGATTAACAAAGATGTGATGTGCCAGCCGTGTTGAAGGAGAGCAGCGCAAAGCGGAGCGATAAGGACGGGACCGAAGCCGAGTGCGCCGACAACGAGACCGGAGGCAAGACCTTTTTTATCGGGAAACCAGCGGACGGCACTGGCAACAATAGGACCATAAGCGAGTCCGCTGCCGATGGACAGCATAAAGCCGAAAGAGAAGCAAAGCATTGTGTAATTGGTTGCGTAAGCAGCGGCGAGCATACCGCTTCCGTACAATACGGCACCGAGGATAATCGGCACGCGCGGCGAAAAGCGTTCGGCAAGTTTACCGGCAGTAACCATACCGAGGGGTAAGAACACAATGCTTAACGTGAATATGCCCGCCCAATGTGATTTATACAGACCTTCTGCGATGTTTGCGTGGGCGAGCATTGGAGCAGATATAACGCTTCCTGCATAAGCCATCCCTTGGGCGATATTCGCCAACATACCGAGTAAAAGAATCAGCCAGCGTTTCATTTGGTATTACAACTTTATTGTCAGAGAGTTCATTGTACTGATTCTATACCCGCCGTTCTGCCGTGTCAAATTTTGAGAAGAAAATCAGGCAGAAAAGGCGGCGCAAAGAATGACCAGCAGCCTGTGCTGCAGCGAAAATAAAATAATGTGATTGAGAATGTCCATA
>JAITQJ010000029.1 GCA_031288955.1 Planctomycetaceae bacterium
AAGAATCCTTTTGACATTACATTACCTACTGATGAAAAAGACTATCCTTGCCTTGTTGTTTGTCATTACTGCGTCCGCTGCTGCTTCGGCGGTGCCGCTTCGGCGGTGCCGCTTCGGCGGTGCCGCTTCGGCGGTTTTATTCGCTGTCCCGATTACAACGGCAGGCTGCGGGATATTGACGTGCAAACGTTGCAGGAGGTCGGCAGAATGATACGGGAAAACCGGTAGAAATAAAAAGATTGTCAGAGGTAATCCAAAAAACACCATTATATTGAACGGAGGACGATGATGCGGTATTGTTATGCGATTCTTTTGTTATTTGTTCCTTCCCTGACGTTTGCGCAGGCGGCGGAACCCGTTTTCATTGAGGCGGAATCCTTTGCGGATAAAGGCGGCTGGGTTGTTGACCAGCAATATATGGACGTAATGGGGTCGCCCGTCCTGCTGGCTCACGGTATGGGAGAACCGGTTGCCGATGCTGTTACAGAAATCGTTCTGCCCCAAACGGGAAAGTACAACGTTTTCGTCCGCACCCGAAATTGGGTCGCACCGTGGACACCGCAGTACGCTCCCGGAAAGTTTCAGATGAGCGTCAACGGACAAACATTGGAAACCGTATTCGGAACCGAAGGCGACCCCTGGCATTGGCAAAACGGCGGAACCGTTGACATTAAAGATACAAAAACCAAAATGGCACTGCACGACTTGACCGGTTTCGATGGTCGGCTTGATGCAATCGTTTTTGCGCAAGACCCAAACTACACGCCGCCGGAAGACGTTAAGGCAATCGACAAAATCCGCCGCAAAACCTTGAATTTAGCCGCAACGCCGCTGGACGCTCCGCCGGCAAAAGAGGGACACTTCGATTTAATCGTGGTCGGCGGCGGTATTGCCGGCATCTGTTCCGCTATTTCTGCCGCAAGACTCGACTGCAAAGTTGCGCTGATTCAGAACCGTCCGACTCTCGGCGGCAACAACAGCAGCGAAGTCCGTGTACATCTTCAAGGACGGGTAGGTTATCCGCCGTATCCGAACCTCGGTAATCTCGTTCACGAACTTGACCCGCAGCACGAAGGCAACGCACAACCCGGCGAATATTACAAAGACGATAAAAAACTCAACGCCGTCAAAGCCGAAAAGAATATCACGTTGTATTTGAACACACATATTATTGCGGCAGAAACGGAGAAAGATTCCGAAAACTCGGTCAAAATTGTTTCTATTGTCGGCAAGAACATTGAAACAGGCGTTGAAACGAAATTGACCGGCAAACTTTTTGCGGATTGCAGCGGCGACGGTAATCTCGGCTTTCTTGCCGGTGCCGATTGGCGGATGGGCAGAGAATCGAAAGCGGAAACAAGAGAAGACCTCGCACCGGAGAATTCGGACAAGATGACGATGGGGGCATCGGTACAATGGTATTCCGTTCCTGCCAAGGACAAAGACGGTCAGAGCGTCAAAACGGAATTTCCGCCGCTTCCCTGGGCGCATCAATTTACGCACGAAAGCGCACAACCGATGATTAAAGGCGATTGGGATTGGGAAACCGGTCTCAATGACGACCAGGTTTGGGACATTGAGCGGATTCGGGACAACGGACTGCGTGCCGCTTACGGTCATTGGGCTTATATGAAAAACCAGAGCGAGGCGAAATGGCGGGAACAGGCGGACAACCGCAAACTCGGCTGGGTGGCGTTCATTGCCGGTAAGCGGGAATCGCGGCGGCTGATGGGCGATGTTATTCTTCAAGAGCAAGACCTTGTGCAGCGTGAAATCTATCCTGATGCCAGTTTTGTTACAACGTGGTCGATTGATTTGCATTATCCCGAATCACGTAACGAAAAACATTTTTCCGGCGAAGCATTTCGGACAATCGCCAAACACAAAGGAATTCAGGCTTACGCCGTTCCGTACCGGACGCTTTATTCGCGGAATGTGTCGAATCTTTTTATGGCGGGACGCTGCATTAGTGTAACACACGTTGCTCTCGGAACGATACGGGTGATGCGTACCAGCGGAATGATGGGCGAAGTTGTCGGTATGGCAGCATCGCTTGCGGTCAAAAATGACACGGTACCGCGCAAAGTGTATGAAAAACATTTGAACGAACTGAAAGCGTTGATGGAAAAGGGAATTGCCCCGAAGCCGGAAAAATACTGGCACTCGGCGCAGCCGCGTATTAGTCAGCCGGTCAAAAAAGCAACGCCGCCCGCTTGGTTGCCGAAGGCGGGGAAAAATCTTGCCCGTAATGCCGAAGTTGCTGTTTCGAGTCTTTACAAAGGGACGGAGAAGGGAATACTGTATCCCGCATTGAATATCAATGACGGCAAGTTCGACATCGGCAGCAATGCCGGACGTTGGGTTAGTGATAAGACGGACAACTTAAAAGCGAATCCGCATTGGGTTGAATTGAAATTTGCTGAACCCGCTGAAATCAATGCTTTGCGGCTGGTTTCCGGTCAACTCGGCGGCGCAACGCCGATTCAGGATTTTGTTCTTCAATACAATGACGGAGCAAAATGGGTTGATATTACCGGTTCTAAAACGGAGTCGAATAACGAACCCGACATCGGCAAACGTTTTGCAGCGGTTAAAAGTTCGGCGTTCCGGCTTGTGATAACCGCAACGCCCGAAAATTTGGCTCGAATTTGGGAACTGGAATTGTACAAAACGGAAAATTAACAGCGGCTCTGACCTGTTGATGCGCCTCGCTTTTTCTGTTAGAATCGAAACGTCTTCAAATAGAACGGAGTCTATGCTGCGCTATTTTTTATTTATTGTTACAATAACATCGGCACTGCCGGTTGTTTTTGCGGAGCCTGTACAAACGGAACACTGGGTCGGGACAAACTACACGCCCGCCTACGCCTGCAATCAGGTACATTTTTGGCACGACTTCCGAGCCGATGTTGTCGAAAAAGAACTTGCCGCTGCAAAAAAATACTTCGCTCTCAACACGCTCCGGGTTTATCTGCACCCGATTAACTTTGAGCAAGACCGCGAGAACTTTTTTGCGAACCTCGAAAAATTTCTCGTTATCTGCGAAAAATACGGTATCAAACCCGGCTTCACGTTTTTTGACGACTGTCATCGGCACGAGGGAATCTTTCTTGATAAGCCGACCGAACCCGTCAAAGGTTATCACAACGGACGCTGGGCTGCTTCTCCGCAAGACCGCGACCGGGACATCAACAATCTCGACCGATACAAACCGTACATTCAGGACGTTATCGCCAAGTACAAAAATGATGCCCGTATTCTTTGGTGGGAAACGTTTAACGAACCGGGTATGAAGAATAAATGGTCGGTCGAAATGCGCAAAGTTGCCTATCAATACGCCAAAGAAATTGCACCGAAACAGCCCGTCCTCTGCTGCTGGGACGAGAGTCCCGAAACCGATATTGTTAATGCACATAATTACACCATTGATTTTCGGCACTGGGACAAGCAGACGGCACTGAATCCCGACAAGGGCTGCGTTTTCACCGAAGCCGGTGCGCGTTGGTTTGCTCCGAAACCGAGCAACGGCGAACCCGTCGAAGTGATACGCTGGCTCGAAGAACGGAAACGCAAAAAACTCTACGTGCCGGGAGTGTATCTTTGCTGGGAGTTAATGGTCGGTAACTCGAATTGCCGCTGGTATTGGGGAACGCCGCAAAACACGCCCGAACCGACACTGCCGTGGTGCGGATTGCTCTGGTCAGACGGCACACCGGTATCGCTTGCCGAAGCCGAAGCGGTGCGGCATTATGTTACAGGAGAATCCAAAGCGTTGTTCTTTGACGATTTTCAAAGACAAAATACTAAAAATACTCAAAATACTCAAATGCCGCAGCAAAAAGACAGAGACATTAGTCCCCGCAAGAACGGCAACTGGCAAATTTACACTGACCCCCAACACAACGAGACCGCAACAGGATTTTGCGGATTAAGACCGCATACAAAACAGGTTGCTGGAACTGCGGCGTGGACGGATTACATTCTCGAAAGCGTTGTGATGCTTGATGACTCCAAAGGCAATGCGGGCTTAATGTTTCGGGTGAATGACCCGCAGGACGGCATTGACAGTTTCACCGGTTATTATATCGGCTTCGATACGCAAACGCTGTACCTTGGCAAAATGAATAACCGTCATCAGCCGCCGCAATACAAAGAGTTGCAGCGTTTCGATTTGCGGACGCTGGACTGCAAGGTTGTAGCGGGCGTTTGGAATCAGATTCGGGTTGCGGTCAAAGGCAATAATATCCGCGTTTGGTTTAACCGGATGCACGAATCCGCTGACAAGCAGAACGGCTTGCGGATTGATTATACGGACACAGACTCCCCTGTATTGGCGGGCGGCATCGGCTTGCGGACGTTTAACTGTTCCGCCAAGTTCGACAACGTCATTGCAGCGGAATTGAACGGAAACAAGGAATAGCACGAAAAATCATTATCCTCAATGTTTGTCTTTTTCGTGCCTTTTGCGGTTATAAAAAACTGCCGGAATAAATTATGCCCAAGAGCAATGTACTAGCAATTATTTTAGCGGGCGGGCGGGGTTCACGCCTCGAACCGCTGACGCGGGACAGAGCAAAACCGGCTGTTCCGTTCGGCGGGGCGTACCGTATCATCGACTTTACGCTCTCTAATTGTTACAACAGCGGTTTCCGTAAGATTTTGATTCTGACGCAGTACAAGGCGATGAGTCTGAACCGGCATATTTCACAGGGCTGGTACAAATACTTCTGCCGCGAGATGAACGAGTACGTGGACATCGTTCCGCCGCAGCAATATAACGGCGAAAGTTGGTATCTCGGTACTGCCGATGCGGTTTGCCAAAATGTCTTTGCGATTGAGAACGAACATCCTGAATACGTCATCATTCTCGGCGGCGACCATATCTATAAGATGGACTATTCAAAGATGCTGGACTTTCACGTTGCCAATAATGCGGACGCAACCGTAGCGGCAATTCCGGTAACGTGTCAGGAAGCCGCCGGTCAATTTGGGGTCATCGAAACGGACGAATCGTACCGTATTGGCGGCTTTGAGGAGAAACCGAAATGTCCTAAATGTATGCCGGACAACAGGGAACGTTGTCTCGGTTCGATGGGCATTTACATTTTTAACGCTCCGTTTTTGTACAAAAAATTAGCCGAAGATGCGGCGAGTATCACGAGTTCACACGACTTCGGCAAGGACATTATCCCGAAGGCAATCGGCGGCGGCACTTCTAGCGGACGGATTTTTGCGTATCCGTTTATGGACGAGAACCGCAAACAAGAAGCGTATTGGCGGGATGCCGGAACGCTGGATGCGTTTTACGATGCGAATATGGATTTGGTCAACGTTGACCCGCTGCTTAATTTGTACGATGAAAAATGGGCAATATACACGTTTCATCCGAATTTACCGCCGCCGAAGTTTGTATTTGCTGCCGGCGACCGAACGGGCTTGGCGGTGGACAGCATTATTTGTCCCGGCAGTATCGTTTCGGGCGGTGTGGTGAACAGGTCGATATTGGGGCATTGCTGCCGCATCAATAGTTTTGCGCGGGTTGAGAATTCGGTTTTGTTCTCTAATGTGAATGTTGGTCGCGGAGCGAGGATTCGTAATGCGATTATTGATAAAGATGTAACAATTCCGCCGCAAACGAGTATCGGTTATGATGTTGAAGCCGACCGGCAGCGTGGTTTCACGATAACTGAAAGCGGCATTGTTGTCGTGGCAAAACAGGAACACGTGTAGTGCCGCCGGGCATCGAAAAGGCAACTGCCGATAATTGCGTCCGCTTTCTTTATATCCTTGTAATAGGAATTGATGGTGTTGCGGCTAACGCCAACCAACGCCGCTGCAGACACCGCCGTAACCTCTTCACAAAAGCACCGCAATATCCACACCTGTTTTTGATGACTTAACTTGTGATAACGTATAGACTTATAGTATATCTATACAAGAGATGCTAGACAAGAGCCTAATTGTTCTTCAGTCCATTTTACAAGATGACTTTTAGGAGTAACGAATTGCGTTTGACGACGGAAAAGCCGCGATTTGCGGCGTGTTTAGCACACTACCCCCGATTGGATTCGAACCAACGACCTGCGGTTTAGGAAACCGCCGCTCTATCCCCTGAGCTACGAGGGCAAACCTCCGCCGCACCGGCTCGCCGTAACTGCCGCCGGCATATCCTTTCGACCAACTCACACACTAGCGGGCATTGTCAAACTCGTCCCAAAGACCATCAAGACCGGCATCTTGCGGCGTACCGGCAAAAGCAACCACCCGATAACGAAACTTCAACTCTTCGCCCTTCGGCAATTTGAAGTCGTTCTTGCCCAACCAATTCATCGGAGTCGGCGATATGTTACCGTAGTCCCGCACAAACCAAGGACAATCCTTAAACCTCGGATGAGGCTCCTTCGATGGACAGAAGACCGCAATTCCCTCCGTTATTTCCACTCCCGACAACGGACGCTTACCGTAAAACGCAAGCCATTTCGCCGGCTTACCAAGCGTCTCTTTCTCGTTCCGTCCGCCTTCCGAACTTAACAGATTACCGCCGCCCGACGGAGCCAACTCCGGTGCGCAACGTATGCCGAACAAACCGTGATTCGTGTTCTGAATGGTAATGTCTGTCAACGCCGTCAGGTTTATTTCCGCATCAAGCACGTACCGCTTATCATCAACAACACGAATCGTGAAACGCCGGCTGTCCGAAATAATCGGGTCCTTGTCTCCCTGCCGCCAAAGGCAGTTGTCCGTAATCACTCCAGACGTTTCCGTCAATGTGTCCTTGGCAAACGACGGTCCCTGCGAAATGATTTGTCCCTGACCTAACGCCCCCTGCCAGTAGTTTCCGCCGTTGACTCTGTCGCAGCCGAAAAATAAGGCGCGGTGATGAGGCCACGGTCTTGCCGACTCTGCCGTCAGCGATAAACCGCTCACCGGACCGGCAAGCGGATGAAAGTATGGATACTTTTCCGTTTGATGCGCCCGGTACGATGTCAGTACCGAGTTGTTTTTCCGTACCCAAAGTTGGTACAGTTGGAGTTTGCCGCCTTCGACATCGGGGTAGAATGTCAGGCATTGCTCCGGTGCTTCGCCGTAGTTGGCGAGCAGTTTTTTCGGTTTCGGTGCTTCTTGTCCCAGTGCGGACGAGCAGACAGCCGTTGCGGGTGCAAAGGCAAGCGATGCCTTCAGCGACGTTTTCAGAAAAGTGCGGCGTTTCATCTTTATTGCTAGTTGAAAAGGGAAAATCGAAAATGAAAAATAATGCCTGTTTGCAAACCGTTAAGGTTGTCATCGGCAGCATTTTTCACTATACTTCAGTTACCGTTATTTTCCCCCGTTCCTCGTTCCTTGTCAATGAGTATGAAACGCCGCTCTTTTTTACGCTCCGCTGTTTCGATTCCTTTTATCGTTCCCGCCGCTGCGGTTTGTGTAACCGCACAGGGGCAAACAATGCCTAACGATAAAGTCGTGCTGGGTTTCATTGGTACCGGTCGGCAATGTTTTTACCATAACATTCCCGGCTTCGTCCGTAATAAACAAACGCAGACCGTTGCGGTGTGTGATGTCGATTCGCGGCGGCTCGGTGAAGCCAAAAAGAGGGTTGCCGAAATTTACGCAAAGAGTGCTTCGCTGACCAAACCGGCAGAAATAAAAGCGTACACCGATTACAGAGAACTCCTCGAACGCAGCGACATTGATGCGGTGATGATTTCAACGCCCGACCATTGGCACGCAAGGCAGGCTGTGGACGCAATGAAAGCGGGCAAACACGTTGCCCTTGAAAAGCCGATTATCCGCACGATTGCCGAAGGGCAGACACTCGTCAAGACGGCGGCGGAAACAAAACGTATTTTCCGTGTTGACAGCGAATTCCGCAGCGGCAAAGCCGCACATCGGGCAGCAGAATTAGTCCGCAGCGGCAGACTGGGGGCAATCAGAAACGTTCTCGTGTGTGTGCCGTCCACGGATGTGCCTTGTCCGCCGCAGCCGGATATGCCGGTAC
>JAITQJ010000073.1 GCA_031288955.1 Planctomycetaceae bacterium
TTCCTCATTGCTCAAAAGAGGCTCTGATGCCTATAATTCAGGGACGAATCCTGACTGGCTCGGCCATTCATACCGACGGCTGGAAAGCCTACGACAGTTTGGTTTTGAACGGTTATGACCATTATCGGGTGTTCCATAGTAACAATGAATTTGCCAGAGGAAAGAGTCACGTCAATGGAGTTGAAGCCTTTTGGCGGTGTTTTCCCGCGTCGGCAGGCCTGACCGCCGCTTGGTTCTGCCAAACGAAAACTCGCAAAGTTTAACGGTTGTGCTTCGCAAACCTTTATGTTACACTTAAAAGAGTGTGAATTCCGTTTCAATCAACGAAAAGAAAATCTATACAATATCATCAAAAAATTAATAAAAAATACGGGAGATGCTTGTCTAGAGCCAAAATCTATATGATGGGTGAGAGTCTTAAATTACTGTACCATAAATGCTGCCTGGTCGAATCGTAAAATCGTGTCGATAAGTTTGCGGTTGTCTATCGGTTTCGTTAAATAAGCGTTGCAGCCGACCGTCAGCGTTTTTTCGCAGTCTCCTGTCAAGGCGTGTGCCGTTACCGCAATAATCGGCTGTTTGTAATTCAGTTGCCGCAAACGGAACGTTGCTTCATAACCGTCCATTACCGGCATTTGCATATCCATCAAAACGACATCGTAGCCGTCAAAATTCGCCGATACTTTATCAAGAGCAATTTTCCCGTTCTCCGCAATTTCCACGCTTGCCCCTGCATCGGTCAGTTGTTTCGTAATCACGATTTGATTGATTTTGCCGTCTTCGACAACCAGTGTCCGCAATCCGAATAGCGGCTTTTCGTGGTCGTTAAGCAAAACAATGCCGCTGTATGCCGTCCGCTCAATGTCGTACGGAATCACCGTTACCGGTAACGTCAGCGTAAAGGTACTGCCGACATTTTCCTCGCTTTTGACGACAATATCGCCGCCGAGCCGCTCCGTGAGTTTCTTGGAAATAGATAACCCCAACCCCGTACCGCCGAAACGCCGTGTTAACGACGCATCGGCTTGCGTAAACGGACGGAATAGTTTCGTTTGCTGGTCTTCTGGAATACCGATACCCTCATCTACAATCATAAATTGTAACAGCGTCAGGTCGCCGCCGACATTCGCGACCGAAGAATGATGAAGTGTTGTAAAGTCAATACCGTAACCAAATTTCCTGCGAATCTCTTCGATGGTTTCCTCCGTATTTTTCTGTGTCAGGAGTCCGCATTGAATCGTTACTGTTCCGCGTTCCGAAAACTTGACGGCATTACCGCAGATATTACTCAATATCTGCCGCAAACGGGTCGGGTCGCTGAATATCCAGTTTGGTACATTATCGGCAATATTCACTTTCAAACGAATGTCGGGAAATTGTTCCAACTTCGGCTGCATCAGCGTAGCAACGTCCGAAACGATTGACCGCGGGTCAGTCGGCACAGATTCGACTTCAATCAAACCGGCATCGACTTTGGAAAAATCAAGAATGTCGTTGATAATCGTCAGCAAATCCGATGCGCTTTTTTCAATTAGTTCGATTGTCTGCGCATTTTCTTCCCGTTGTTCCGCACCGCATACCGACATCAGCCGTTTGCCGAGAATATCGGAAAAACCGAGAACGGCATTCATCGGCGTACGGATTTCGTGGCTCATATTGGCGAGGAAAAAACTCTTTGCCCGCGCTGCGGTTTCGGCTTCTTGTTTTGCCGAAGTCAAAGCAGCATTGGTCTCGTGCAGCGAAGCGAGATACTTTTTCTGATTATCGGCAAATTGTTGAAGCCGGCAAAACAGAATGACACCGTAAAAAAACAAGATATTGACAAAAAAACTGAATGCCGTAAAACTGATCTGCATTGTGAGTACATTCTTTTTCCAAGCGGCAACGGGATAATCAACGCTGATAAAACCGTCTTGGCTGCCGTCGGAACGAAACATCATTGCCATCGCATTGAACCAAGTCCCCCATTCATCGGTTACTTCGGCGTAATCAATGATGGGTTCGCCGTTATCGGGAGGTTCCAGCGAAAAATCTGATTTCAGATAGCGTTCGCCGATGTCTGCCAAACCGGCACCAGTATCGTCCGACACGGAGTTGGCTGCCTTGTTATCGCTGATAAAAACGTAATTTTCCTCATCGTAATCCCGCATCGAATAAACGTTACCGATACCGGTTACACCGCCGGCGGCTTTGATTATCTGTTCGGAAAAATGCAGATACACGGGGTCTTCTTTTGAGGTAACCCAAATCGAACAAACGCGAAACCAGCCCGGCTTTTCACTCACAAATTCAGTTTCCGTTCCCCGATAAACAGATTGCCATTTCATTTCCTCGTCTTCGCCTAAATCATCTTCGCTTTCGGGATACCACTCGACTTCATAAGCGTTGGATTCAGGGACGGGCTGCCAGGTAATGCGGACTCCGTCCTGACCTTCCTCGACTTTCACTCCGACAGGCGTATCAAGTTTCCGCTGTGAATTTTTCAAATCCGGCTGCAATGCTTTTTCTTCAAAAGGTGTCCCTTTGGGGTTGAGGGGATATGTCCAATGCGAAAAAGAGAATTCAATTTTATTATGTCCTTCGTTTTGGGCGATGTTGCTGAAAAAAGATGTCGTTGTGATGAAATACAGTTGCCAATGATAACGTTCCCGCTGAATGGCAAGGAGTGTCGTTACACCGCCGATGAACGTGATAAGTAAATAACCCGCCCAAACCGAGAAGATGAACCGTACGCCGCTGTGCCGTTTTAACAGATACCGGGTCAAAAAAAGCATTATGCTGAATGTGATAACCACAAAAGCAATGACTACGGTAATATCCTGTGTATTGAAAAAATCTCCGAACACAACATCAAACCTTATAAAAGAATGTCTGTTTGAATAAAAAACCTCTTACGATTCTATCAAAATCTGCGGCACCCGGCAAGAGGACGGAATAACGGCTTAACATTCCGCCCGCTGGATATGCCCTTGACACATTTGCCGGCAAACGTTAATCTACGGCGGTTTGTATTTGGAGTACGTTTTATGTACCGCATCGCCTTTTGTGCTGCCGTTATTTGGATGACGTTTTACGCTGCCGGCGCACAGACTCCCGACGACCCGTTTTCCAGTAATAACGTCGTTTCCGCCGCCCCTAACGACACGCCCGCCGCACTTGACGACCCTTTTCTGTCTCAGCCTCTAACCGCTCCGCCGACAGCAAATACCAGTTTAGAAGCACCCAACGCAGATACTTTACCGGCGAAAAATCCCGTTCCTGTCTCCGCAGCAGATAACGAACGGATTCGGCAATTAGCCGCACAGGGAAACTCCGGCATCTTGCAGCCGCTCAATCCCTGGAACGGACCGTTTCATAACCGGCAGCGGAAAAAAGATGTCGAACAAAGCATTATTCAGCAAGTCGGTTATGCTTCCGCTGCACCGCCGATAAACAACGAACCGCAATTCGATTGGGAAAAAGACGAAGAGAAAGGTTTCGACTGGTCTGTTCTCGACCCCGTCAATTTTACAACAAAACTCCGCGATTTGGTTGGACTGGGACCGGACGAAAACAAAGCAAAGGCAGCAATGGAAAAAGGACAGGAAATCCTGCTGGCGAATCCCGAATTGAAAAACAAAAAGAAAAACCGCGAGGCGGCGAAACACTTTTCTGATGCCGCAAAACGTTATCCCGATTCGGTACTCGAAGAAGATGCCCTGCATCTTGCCGGCGAATGTTATTTCTTCTCCGATGATTATCCCAAAGCGATGACGATGTATCAGAAACTGCTTGTCAAATATCAACATTCAAAACACGTGGACAACGATGTCCGCCGTTTGTTCAAAATCGCCCGGTACTGGGAAACAATATCCAAACGGCAGGCGGCAAACGTCAATTTTTCGGATAAATCGCTGCCTGCGTATGACACGTTCGGCTTTGCAAAAAAATGTTATGAAACGATATTTATCAACGACCCGAACGGTCCGGTATCAGATGATGCCGTGATGGCATTGGCGACGGCATATTTGGAGCGGGGGAAATATCAGGGCGATGACAATTACAATCAGGCGGCGTACTATTACCGTTATTTACGGGAAAACTTTCCGTTATCGAAGCATTTAGCAAAGGCGCACGAAAACGAGTTGTTTGCCCGAACCCGTGCGTATCTTGGTGCGGGGCATACGAGTAAATCGCTGGACGAGGCGGGCAAGTTGGCGGACATTACGCTTCGGCAATTCGGTTCGGAATTAGACGTTGAAGCGAAAGAAGAAATTATCGGAATGAAAGAGAACGTGCTTCATCACCACGCGGAAACACTTTGGCTGCAAGGACAGTTTTACGATTTGAAAAAACGGTATTACGGCAGCGCGAGGATATGTTATGAACAGATAATCGCAAAGTATCCTCAAACAGAGTTTGCGGAGAAAGCACGCAAACGTATTGAAATTATCAAGGACTTGCCGGACGTTCCGCCTATTTTCGGTTTGCCGAGAAATCCTTGGGCGGTACAGGAAGGCACGGATTAACACGGATTAACTCCGAAGACCCGTTGAGCATTTTGACTCGCTGCTTCGGCTATCGTTTCAAGCGGTTCATTCCGCAATGCCGATAAACGTTGAGCAACAAGTGCCGCCAGCACCGGTTCGTTCCGTTTTAATTTTCCCCGCAGCGGATGCGGTACCAGAAACGGCGAATCGGTTTCAATCAGCAGCCGGTCAAGCGGTACCTGTTTGGCGGCTTCCCAAAGCGGCGAAAATTTGGCATTTTTGTACGTCAGAGGACCGGCAAAACTTGTCATCCAGCCGAGTTCAATACATTCCAACGCTTGTTCGGCAGTACCGCTGAATGCGTGAATGACACCGATGCACGTGTTATTGTTTTCCGGTTTAACATTGCGGATAACCGGCAGCAAATCGTCCCAAGCGTCCCGGCAATGAATCAAGAGCGGTTTTTGTGTTTGCCGTGCCAGTTCAAAGTGCCGGTACAAAAAATCAACCTGCGTTTCAAACGGGGCATCGTCCCAGTGCCGGTCTAACCCCGTTTCGCCGACTGCAACAACGCTGCCGTGCCGGGCGAGTTCGGTAATCGTTTTCCAATCGTTTTCCGTTACCCGATGTGTATAATTCGGATGAATACCGACAGCCGGATAAATTTTTTCCACCCGTTCCGCCAATGCAATAGCGTTTCGGCTTGAATCAACGTCAACGGCGGGATTGACAATGCCGGTCATTTCAATTTCATAACCGGCAAGTTCATCAGGAGCAACGCCGCCGGGAAACGTTCCCGATTCCAAGCGGTGCAGCAGCGAATCAAAATCTTCCGCAAAGTCCTCAAAGTTAAGGTGTGCGTGCGTGTCAAATATCGGAATAAGAGTCATTGGGGTCGGGCAAGTAAAAAATACTCCGCCGCTTCATTTTGCTTGCAGTCGATTGATTCGCCGGTTGTCAGGTTCTTGATTTTACATAAAGCCTGTGCAAATTCTTCTTCGCCGATGATGACCGCAAAACGAAAACCGCGTTTGTCCGCATACTTCAACTGATTGCCGAGTTTCTTCGCTTCAGGATAAAACTCCACGCCCAAACCCCGGCGGCGAAGTTGAGACGCAAAACGCAAATAATCCGCCAACCGGTTCTCGACAAAATACGGCATAAAAAGAAATACCGGTGTCGAAATTTTCTCAAGCATTCCGAGTTCTTCCATTGCCGATATAAGCCGGTCTAAACCAAGCGATGCCCCAATGCCGGGCAGTTCCTGTTTTGTGTAAAGTCCCGCCAGATTATCGTAACGTCCTCCGCTGCATACACTTCCAATGCCGGGTAAATCATCGAGAAATGTTTCGTAAATCGTTCCCGTGTAATAATCTAAACCGCGGGCAATCGATACGTCAATCGTTATCCGATTATCATCAGCACCAACAGAGCGGACTGCACTGGTCAGTTGTTCTAATTCGCTGATTCCTTCACCGCCGAGTGTATTGCCGGAAAGCAATTTTTCCAATGCCGTAAGGATTTCCCCGTTCGTGCCGGTCAGTTCGCTTAACTGCAACACTGCCGCCGCCGCTGTTTCAGATATACCGGCTGCATCGGTCATTTCTTTCCAAACGGCATCTTTACCAACTTTGTGAATCTTGTCCAATGCCCGAAGCACCGGCACTGTTTTATCGGCAATGCCGTGTTTGTCGAGCAGTCCGTTCAGAACTTTGCGGTTGTTAATGCGGATTTTGAAGCGGGTAAAGGTTTGTTTTGATTTAATATCAATGCGTTCGAGCAAATCGTTGATAACCAGGACGGTTTCGATGTCGGCAGTCAGCGATTTCGTGCCGATGGTATCAAAGTCGCACTGCATAAACTCGCGGTATCTTCCGGCTTGAGTATTTTCGCCGCGCCAAACTTTGCCGAAGTGATAGCGTTTGAATGGAAACGTTAGTTCGGCAAAATGTTGAGCGGTGAATCGGGCGAGGGGGACGGTCAGGTCGAAACGCATACCGACGGAGCGGTTTCCGTGGTCGGTGAACTGATAGAGTTGTTTATCGGTTTCATCGCTTCCTTTTCCTTGGAGGATTTCGAGATATTCGAGTGCGGGAGTATCGATAGGGGCGAAACCGTAGGAGCGATATACGGCTGCGGCAGTATCGATAAGCCGTTCTCTCGGCAGCATCACTTCGGGCAAAAAATCGCGGAATCCTTTGAGCGTTCTGGGAGTAATCATCGCACTATTATAGCACAGGCAAAACGCAAAGTCAGCGGACAACCGGCACTGCGTCCTTGAAGCGGATACAAACTTCAGAGCCGCAACCGTAAGATGGCGATAAACCTAAAACGCTTTCATATCGCTGTCGTCGTACTCGACGTTTTTACCGTCCTTTTGCAGTACAGCAATACCTAACT
>JAITQJ010000087.1 GCA_031288955.1 Planctomycetaceae bacterium
AGCAAACAATTACCTTAAAATTCCGATGCGTTTGTTTCAACATTCGTAACGCCGCAATTTTTATTGTCAACTCAATCTTACCGTCAATGAAACGCACCGTCAGCGGATTTGCCGTTGCCAGCATAATATCAACGTCATCGCCGTCCGCCGGTTCCGCCAACGCCGGCTGCTGGAATTTTTCAGCAAGTTGTTTCTTAAAATCCCGCACCTTGCCCGACTGTCCTTCCAAACCAAGTTGTCCGAGAAACAAATTGACCAGCGATTCGTGCAACTTAACATCCGCAAACGCCCCGTTCGGCGTTTCCGGCGGCATTGTATTGCTGCCAAGTGTATCGCTGCTGCGGAGCGACCAGGAAGACAAGAGCCAATCGTCTTCAGTCCGGGCATCCTGTTTCGTAATATGCAGGCCGAAGGTTTCACCGATGTAGTGTGAAAATGCCTTGTATTTTTCATTAAATTGTCCGAAGCGGGATTCCGTTTCACTATCGAGGCGGCTGCGTACCTGCCGCAAAATTTTACGCTGCGTTTCTGACCGGGCGGCACCGGATCTGGAATTATACTGGTCGCGGACAGCGGTACGGAACAAAAGTGAAATCAGCGGTATTGCGTCAAAGTTCGTCCGCATATCCACCAGCCGCAGGCGGGAATCCGTAATCTGGGCTTTGCAAGGATAAAAGACCAAGCCGTCCTGCGTTAATTCAATGCCCTTGAACGCCTCCACGGAAGTTGAACCGGCATTGTATAATTGAGCGGCGAACGCATCGCTTCGGGACTGTGTTTCAACATCAACAGCAACTCCCAAGACGAACAGCATCCGATTCGTGTCTTTGGCGAAAAACATTTTGACATCGGTATCCGTTTGCCGCCTGCCGATAACCGGCGTGTCTTGAATTACGTCTCTAAACCGGGCGACCTCTTTCCGCACCGGCGGGATGTGCCGGCTAACAAGCGACTGGGAAATATAGATTTTCAAATTCGGCATTGCGTATTGCCGTTCAATGAGCGAACCGAGATGAGCGTAAGCCGGCGTTTTCGACACCGCCAGCCGACCGGCAAGGAGCGATAACGCTTTCATATCGGTCATTCCGCCGGTTGAGTCATAACGTTCCAATCCTTCGAGTACGGTTTGCGGAGAAACGGTATCTGCCGTCCAGTTCTGTAATTCATCTTTCCAGGCGAGGATATCGGGATGTGCTAAAAAATCACGCTGTTCCCCGGAAAGTGCCGGTGAATTCAGCCGGGAAACAATCGTGTTTGCCCGGCAGCAAAGCGAATAAACCGTTTCGTCGGCAATCGAATCGGCAAGTGACACACGGCGGATTGGTTTGCTGGCAATGTTCCGAACCGATTCTAAATCGGCAACAAATGCTTCTAAATCGAAGTACAGACACCAGGTTTCGGCTCGTTCGGCAAGGCTGCGGCTGTGTCCCCCTGAAGCATTGCTGTAAATGTAGCGGACGACTTTACCGGTCGAGACAAAAAGACGTTCGGCTTCTTTTGCCGAAATCCCATAACGTTGAGTTACGGGAAATGTTTCGGCTTTTTCGCATTGGAGTACGAGCCGCCAGATTTCTAAACGCCGCTGTAACAGGGAGGCAATTTCGTCGAGTGCCGTTTTGGAAGGAATAAACTGTTCCTCGCCGTCGCCGGTTGCGGTCGTTGTCTGAACAGTCCAGTTTTGGCGTAATATATCCCAATCGGCAACAGCGAGTTCAATTTTTTCCAACTCGCTTACGGAGGGCGTTTGCTGTCCTTTGAGGGCTTCGAGTATCGTTTTAGCGGTGTTTTGCAGCGGAGTTCCCTGTCCATTGAGCATAACAGGAGCGGTGCTTTCGGCAATCCGCTGCAACGGTTCGACCAATGCAGAAGAGCCGGATGCGTTTGCTGCCGGCAGAAAAATCCAGAGGATACAGAGACAGAAGGCACATTGCACGAACGTAATACGGGCAATGTCCAATGAAAACATCCTTAATTGCAATGTTTGTATCATCGTTTTGACTCCGGCTTCATTGTGCATCGTCTCCTTCCGTTCTTTTCGGCATTGCGGCGGAACGTTTTTGAGGTTTAGACGCTGCTGAATCCCTTTTACGAACGTTGCAACCCGTGTAATCAGCATAACCGATACAGATTAACCGTTGTCTATCCGGTATCAAACACCCGTCCCCCGAGCGTACATTATTATTACCAGCAGCCCGAACGCCAGCAGCAATGTAAATATCGTTCCCACCACGATACAAAAAATTGCTCTGCCCCGACCGGCAAGTTGACGCTTTTTAACGTCCCGAAGTGCAACGATACCGAGAATCAATGCAAACGGAGCAAAGAGCGGACAAATTGCAAACAGACTGGCATATTCCGCCGCAATCGCCCAGCCCGATGTTGCCGATGACGGAATAAAAAAATTGCCCTTATCAAAGCCTTCGGGGTCAGGCGGAATATCTTCCAACTTAATCGGCGATGACAGAAGCCGGAAATAGGTATTCTGCTCTTTCCGGTATAATGACAAGACGATAAAAAAGAGTAAACAGGCAAGAATACTTGCAGAACTGTCACAAGCCAACACCAAGAGATTTTTTGACAACAAAACATCAATGGTTGGTTGTCCCGCTGCCCGTATTTGTTGTCCCTGAACCACCCAGAGAAGCCCTAAAAGTATTCCGATGCCGAGCGAAAGTCCCCACCACCAGCCGACTATTGCCGGAAACTTCGCCCATTTCCAGTTTTCCGGTTTTTCTGTAACACGAAACGCATCGGCAAGTGCCTGATAGGGTCGGAAAAAATTCAAAATCGGAATGAACCAATAGGCGACCGCCCAGCCGGGTCCAAAGCGGAGCGGTACGGCACTTATTGCGTGTGCATTCTTCACGCTGCGGTAAATCCAAAAGTACCAAATAATAGAGAAAGGGAATCCGACAACGTACCGGAAAATTTCGATTAGTCCTATCAACGCATCATTTTCGGCAACTGCTTCCTGTTTGGCTTCTTCGGTTTCATAAACGTTGTTTTGAATGTTCGTCAGAACGGCACGCTGCTCCAGATAGCCGGAAATAGCGATGCCGAGAAATAAAACAAAGATGCCGATGAAAAGCGAAACCAGTATTGTAAGAGTCAAAGGATTGCGGTAATCTTGCAAAGAATAACGGCGGACGGTCGGTTTCTGCGCCGGCAGGAGAGCGGCAAACTCTGAATCACTGATGCGTATCCAATCAGGCATACCTTCCTGCCAGAGAACATCATTTGCCCCCAATGTCCGGTGTTGGATGAGAGCGTGAATCGTTTCTTCGGAAACGGGTGCCTGTTGTTGACCGTTGATGAGATAAAACCAGTCTGCCATTGGAATTGAATAGAAAGGGTGATTGTTGTTACAGAAAAATTCCGAACAAACAGCGGAAGGCGGTAGTCATTCTAATCGGTGAAAGAAGAATTATCAACTCCCTTTTCCAAACGCCGCAGTTGTCCGCAGGCGGCGGATATCTTGTCCCCTTTGCGGAAACGGATTTTGACCTGAATACCGCTTGCCGATAACTGTTCGGCAAAGTGCGGCACTGTTTTCCCCCGCGGCGGTTATGATGCCTTTTATTCTCAAGGCAGCAGCGGGGTTATCTTGTTCGGCTTTTGTAATCTGAAAAATAATCAGTAAAATTAACGAAACCGTTAAAACCGGTCGATTAGCCATTAGTCTTTTGCGGAACCCGTTATGCACCCCATTCGATTTATTTTCGCCGTTCATAATCATCAGCCTGTCGGCAATTTTGGAAACGTTCTCGAAGAAGCATACCAGCAGAGTTATCTGCCGTTTCTCGATGTCTTTGAAGGTTACACCAGTCTCCAATTAACCCTGCACACAAGCGGCTGTCTTATCGAATGGCTCGCCGAAGAACATCCCGAATACCTCGACCGTGTTGCCGCCCTCGTCAAACAGCACCGTATCGAAATTGTCGGCGGTCCCTTTTTTGAACCAATTCTCGCGATGATTCCGAGCCGGGACAGAAAAGGACAAATCGAAATGTACAGCGATTTCCTCAAAAAACGGCTCGGTGCTGATGTTGCCGGTCTTTGGATTCCCGAACGGGTTTGGGAGCAAAGTTATATCCGCGACCTTGCCGATGCCGGTATGCAATATACGATTCTCGATGATTCACATCTCAAATTTGCCGGTGCAACAACGGATAAACTGTACCGGCATTACCTCTCCGAAGACGACGGCAGAACATTCTGCGTCTTTCCGGGCAGCGAAAAACTGCGGTATCTGATTCCCTTCGGACAGGTTGAACACGTTATCGATTACTTTCGCCATATTGCCGAAACGGTACCGGACGAAGCCGTTCTCGTTCACGCCGACGACGGCGAAAAATTCGGCTCGTGGCCCGATACATACCGTCACGTTTACGAAGACAAATGGCTGCACCGCTTCTTTGATGCCCTGTGCGAAAACAGCGATTGGCTGCGGACAACCGTACCGGGTGAAGCCCTTGTCGCCGTTGAACCCCTCGGAAAGATTTATATTCCCGACGGCAGTTATCGTGAAATGACCGAGTGGGTGCTGGCTCCAAACCAGCAAAACGATTTAGAGCAACTGCGGCAGGATATGCAAAGCGATGCCCGGTATCCCGTTATCAAGCAGTTCCTTCGCGGCGGGTTCTGGCGGAACTTCAAAGTCCGCTATCCTGAATCGGACGAAATGTATTGCCGGATGATGGCGGTCAGCGCACGTCTCAACAAAGCCGTTGCCGAAGGATTCAGCGGGGCGGACATTGACCTGGCGAAAGAATCTCTTTACCGGAGTCAATGCAACTGCGGTTATTGGCACGGTGCGTTCGGCGGTGTGTATCTGCCGCATCTCCGTAATGCCGTTTATCGGGAACTGATAAAGTCGGACAACCTTATTGATGCGGCGACGGAGCGGCGGTCTCCCTGGGTTGAATCGCAAACGGCAGACTTTAATTTTGACGGAAAAAATGAAGTCCGTTTGACGAACGATAAAGTGAATTTACTTGTGCTGCCGCATCGGGGCGGAACGCTTTACGAATTGGACATCAAAGCAATCGAACATAATTTGTCGGCAACACTGACCCGGAAGCCGGAAGCGTATCACCAAAGACTGCTCCGCCGTTATGCACCGGATGCCACAGAACGGGAACGGAAAATTATTTGCAAGCAGGAAGGACTTGAACGGCGTTTGCAGTACGACCCGTATCCCCGCAAGAGTCTCGTTGATTTGTTTTACGATTATGATACGGACTTCGATGCCGTCCGGCAGCAGCGCGTCGGGCAGCACGGCAACTTTGTACAAGCGGAATACAATGCCGTCGTCCGCAAAAAGCCCGACCGGATTCAGATACTTTTATCGCGTGAATCAGAGGCTTACGGTATGCCGGTTCGCATTGACAAGGGCGTGACGCTGAGTGAAGGCAGCAGTGTTGTTGAAATCGCGTACCGCTTGAGTCATTTACCGAAGGATTACCGGATGCACTTTGCCGTCGAGTTTAACTTCGCCGGTATGCCGGGCGGTGCCGATGACCGGTACTTTTACGTACCCCAAAGAGACGGTGGTTATCATCCCCGTCTCCACAGCCGCCGGCTCGGTAATTTGAGTACGAATCTTGATTTGACCTCCGGTAAAGAATTGGCGTTGTACGACGACTGGCTGGGATTGGATGCGGTATTGTCGGCAAGCCGGGAAACGGATTTTTATGCTTTTCCGATAGAGACGGTGAGTCAATCAGTCGAGGGCTTTGAGTTGGTGCATCAGTCTGTCGTTGTTCAACCGCATTGGCGTTTTGTTGCGGATGCAAGCGGCGTGTTTGATGTCGAAATACGTTTGCACCTGGACACATCGGCGGCGGCGGAGCGGGACTTGAAAGCCCGCGATTTCCTCAAAGATGCCGCTCTGGTGCTGGTCGGGGAACTCGTGTAATGCAATAGACTTGTTCCATAACTTATACAATTTCCGGCGGCGTACAAGTGAGGGGCGTACGCCCTCCT
>JAITQJ010000106.1 GCA_031288955.1 Planctomycetaceae bacterium
CAATTTTCAATTCAATACAACGATGAAACATTTTATTACGATTACGCTATTATTAGTGTTGTTCGCCGCAAGCGGCTGCGGACAGCGCGGTTTGTCCGGTTTGTCCAAAGTCAGCGGCACGATAACGCTCAACGGTCAGCCTCTTGACGGAGCGACGATTTCGCTCTCACCGGTAACGGAGGGACTTCGGGCTGCTTCGGCAGTAAGCGATGCTTCCGGTAACTTTAAGGTTACCACATTGCACCCTAACGATGGCGTGCAGCCGGGGGACTATTTGATTTCGGTAACAAAAGTCAAGTTGGAGGGCGTTCTTCCGGCAGCAGAGGTACGAAAATTGCTGGCGGAGGGCAAGAAATACAACACGCCGCAGATACAACAGGTACCGGGAAAATACCTTAAAGCGGAAACGTCAGACTTGAAGATAACGGTCAAGCCGGGCAAGAACGACCAACTGGTGCTGACGCTTGAAGGCGAACCAGTGGGGAAGTTAAAGTAAAGTAAAGACGGCGATTAAAACGGTCGCTATCGCTTTTTTTAACCACGAAAAGCACAAAGGACACTAAAAAGGGGGGATAAATAATTAACAATGCAGAATGAATGATGAATAATGAGGGAAAACGGATACCTCAATGGTATTAACCAGTGTCTTCATTATTCATTATTCATTATTCATTATTCATTTTCCCTCTCGTGCTTTTTGTGTCTTTCGTGGTGAAGCATTATCG
This sequence comes from Planctomycetaceae bacterium, assembly GCA_031288955.1. Taxonomy (GTDB): domain Bacteria; phylum Planctomycetota; class Planctomycetia; order Pirellulales; family Thermoguttaceae; genus WRKP01. Next base: position 726 of record JAITQJ010000106.1, read on the forward strand.
GGGGAGGGCAACACCTCCCACTCGTGCGCCGAAGGACAAGAGCGGAAATATCACTTGCAGACAAAACTCGTCTGTACTATACTCAATAGGGAATTGAAATCGTAGGTTATGGAATAAGTTGACTTGTTCGATGCCGTTATTACGCCGCCTTTTGCGCTTCCTCAACTGCGGCGCGGATACGGACGAACGGTTCAGCAAAGTCTATTGTTCGTGCCAGTTGCGTCAATTCATTCACAAGAGATTCACTTTTATTCGGGACGGCAATCCAGCGATTGCCGATCTGCGTTTCCTGCCAAACCGCGGTGTCGAAACCGGCAAGCGGCGGTAATTTCAGAGTCTCCGGCATTTCCGCTCTTGCCAGTGCGGGGGTGTCGTGTGTGATGCCGAATTCGTGCAGCGACTGATTGACGACAGCCGAGACGTGATGTTCCCGCTTCTGGTCAAAAACGTAAATAACCGGCACTTCGGTACTATTTTGCACCGGCAGCACTGCGGCGTTATTCGTAAAAGCAGCAAAGATAGGTATTTTAGAACGTTTGAGCAGCGTTTGCGCAATGCGCTCGCCGTAGAGAAACGGCTGCAATGTTTCTCCATAAAGTATTTCCTGAATTTTATCGGGCAACACCGGCACCGTACAGTGAAATTCAAGAGGTCTGCCCGCCGGATTAAGGACGAGATAGCCTCCGATAAGTCCTGTTTTCTGCTGGTCGATGACGGTTAAAAAGCCGAGGTTTTCTGCCATAAGGGGGATGCATCTCCTTGTCCTTGTTATCGGCAAAATCGGCGGAATAATTGAGCATTGCGGGAAGCGTGTTATCGGTTTCCGCAATATGCTGCGTCATACCGCCGCCGCTGTTGTGCCGTTTACGCCCCTTTTAATTCAGCAATTTTGTTGAGCAGAGCGGCAATGTCCTTGAAACCGTAATCAATGGCGGCTAACTGATGCCCGTACTTTTCTGCCGTTGCATAATCCTTTAATGCCATCGCTAACTTGACCGTCTGATATAACGCCTTCTTTTTGCTCTCGCCCGTCTCTAACAGTGCCACCGCCTCCTGATAATGCGTCATCGCCAGCGTATATTGTTTTATCAGTTGAAAACATTGCCCCAAAGCAAACAAACAATCGCCCTTTATCGCTGCCTCCGCCTTTGCCGTCTGAAACTCCGTAATTGCCTCTTTTACTTTGCCGTCTTTAAGAAGCAGCAAACCGTAATCGTAACGGTAGCCGCTGTGATGCGGATTCATCGAAATACGGTGCATCGTCAGTTCACGCTTCTTCGCTTCGTATTGTTCACGTTTGACAAAAAACTGCTGCTTCAGCGGTTCGCTGTTTTCCCCGGAAGTAACTGCCTCGTACTGTTTTTTCAAGTCGATGACTTCCTGTTGCAGATGCCGTTTTTGCGCATCCAGCAGCCGTTCAACCATACTCGGTTCGTTTTGTGAAACCTGTACAGCACGGGTCAGCACTTCCTCGACATTCGTCAAATCGGACAGTTGATAATGATACTGTGCTAACTCGAGATAATTTGCTAATTCTCCCGGATTTTTTTTGATTCGCCGCTCAATTTGCTGCGGAATTGTCAGGTGCCGTCCCATAGCGTCTTCGTCTTCGGGATGTACCGACGCTGCCGCATCCCGAACTTGTCCGCCGTCGCCGCTGCGGTACTTACCCCGCTGAATTGTCATATCGATTGTCAGTTCCTGACGCAAAAGCAGAATATCGTGGTTGGTTGGATGCTGCTGGAGAATACGGTTCACACAGGTAAGAGCCCCTTCGTAGTCGGCGATGCTTTTCAATGCTTCGGCACAAACGGTATTGGCTTCGACATTATCCGGTTCCGTTTCGACGGCAGTACGGTAATACTCGACAGCCGCATCAAAGTATTTTAATTTTTCGCAGGCATCGCCGGTTTCGAGCAATGCCTGAATATCCCAGGGATTGTTCCGCAGGGCATCGACACCGGCTTTGAAGAGTTGTTCCGGTTTTCGGGCGGCGGCTTTTTTGCCCCGGTTGATAAGCGATTGGAATCCTTTTCGTCTTTTGCCGCCGTATTTTTTTTTAAGGTTTGCGAGAAATGTTTTGAAATAGAGCGGATTTCCGGGGTCGCCGAGAACACAAGCCGTGAAGTAGATTTCATCGGCATATTCATAATTGCCTTTGGTCATTTGTTCGTTCCCGCGGGCAAAAAGTTGCTGCAAACGTTCGTCCATAATACTAATACGAAGACAGAAGCCGGAGTGAAGAAGGATTTATTTATAACCGCAAAAACACACAGAAAACACCGTAGCAAAAGATATTGTATCAGATTTTCGGTCGTATTCAAGCAGCCGGTTCGTCCGGCAATTCTACCACCGGCGATGATTTGATATGACGTTCGAACCGTTCACCTTCAGAGCCGCTAACGCAAGATGATGCAAAGAAAGAATTATAAAAAAACATACTCTAAAGCATATTGTACCCGCCCCTTTTAAGCAGTTATCTATGCCCGCCCCATCATTTTTGATGCGATTCAGCCCAGAGCGGTTATCAGAGGTCTCTCTATCCAAAAGTTATTTTATGATATAATGTTGGACGTGATGGTTTTCAACCCCCTAAAAAATGAATCGTATATTCCTTTGCGTATTGATGATGACTGTATCGGTATCTGCCGGCGTTGCGGACGGAATAAATAACGCTGCCGCTGAATTAACTCGTCTCCTCGCGGCGTACCAAGCCGAAACGTTAGAACTGTTCAAAGCGTCTGCCCAAGGCGAATGGACGGCAATGACGACCGGCAGCGATGAAGCCTTTGAAAAATCTGCCGCCGCAAAATTAGCCTGGGCGAAGTATCATAGTAATCCGCAAACATACGCGAAAATCAAGACTCTGCGCAAAAAATCTGCCGGTTTGGATGCTGTTACACAACGTGTCGCTCATCAAGCCGAATTATTATTTGCACAAAATCAACTGCCGCCGGACTTGCAGAAAAAGATGATTGATATGTCCGCCGAAATCGAAAAAATCTTTCAAAATCAGCGTCCGAAACTCGACTCCAAAGAATACACAAACAACGAATTGCTCGAAATGCTGGCAAGCGAAATCGATTCACTCAAGCGGCAAAAGATTTGGGAAGCCCTGAAACGGGTCGGCAGCGAAGTCGGTAATAAAGTAACGGCATTGGCGAAAGTCCGCAATGAAGCCGCCCAAAAACTCGGCTTCAAAAATTACTGGGAAATGCAGGTTATTTTTCAGGATTACAAACCCGAAGACCTGCTGGCACTCTTTGACGGCTTGGAAAAAACGACCCGGCAGCCGTTTGCCGAAATGAAAAAAGAACTTGACAGCGAACAAGCCGTCCGGTTTGCAATACCGGCAGAGCAACTGATGCCGTGGCATTACGATAATCCGTTCTTTCAACAGGCTCCGCCGTCGAAAGAGGTTGACCCGAACGACTTTTACAAAGACAAAACGAAAGAACAGATTATCGAAATTGCTGTGCGGTATTACGAAAGTATCGGATTGCCGTATAAACAAGTATTGGCGAACAGTGATATGTTTGACCGTCCCGGCAAGAACCAGCACGCTTTTAGTATTGATATGGACACGCTCGGTGATGTCCGCAACCTGTGCAATGTTCTGCCGACCGATGAATGGATGGACACGGTACTTCACGAAGGCGGACACGGTGTTTTTTCGCTGGGGATTGACCGGTCTCTGCCGTTTGCCGTTCGTCAGGAGGCGCATATTTTTGCCACCGAAGGCGTGGCGATGCTTTTCGGTGCGAAGGCGCGGGAACCGCAATGGATGACGGAATTTGCCGATGTCGATGCTGAAAAAGCGAAGGCAGCGGCGAAGGCATTAAAGAAGCAGCGGATAAGGGAACAGTTAATCTTCTGCCGATGGACGATTGTGATGCTCAACTTTGAAAAGAAGTTGTACGAGAATCCCGATGCGGATTTGAAAACGCTTTGGTGGGACACCGTCGAACGGTATCAGTTGTTAAAGCGTCCGTCGGCGGATTCAGCGGGCAGGGCGCGTAATGATGCGGACTGGGCATCAAAGCCGCATTTTGTCATCGCACCGGTATATTATCATAATTATATGCTGGGCGAATTGTTTGCCGCACAGATACGTCAATCGTTTTCCGGCAAGAGCGGCAAGGAATTCGGCAAAGCGTTGCAGGACAAGGTGTTTGCTCCCGGCAACCGCTACGATTGGCAGACTTTCGTCAATCAGGCAACCGGCGAACCGTTGTCCGCCAAAGCATTTGCAAAGGAATTGATAACGGCACATTAAGAATTCTGAAACTCATCCAGAAACCGCTTGCGCTGACGGCGCAGTTCGGCTTCGTCAGTACACACATCTCTCCAAGAGCCAATGGCAGAATTTTCCCACTTCCAACCAATGTTCTTCAACGCTGCGGCAAACTGTTCAGGGTAATGTACTTTCAAACACGCCCTACTGTACGCAGCGGCTGCAACTTCTTGATAATGCTCTAGGTTACAGTTTATCTCCGCGAGAAAACCGTCGGTAATTTCGGCGAAAAGCGATTGTGCTTGTTCGGCGGACAAACCTTTTTCCTGCACCCCTTCTATAAATCTATCGTGAATGTCGCTATCCGGCGAGTAGGACTTCTCGGCAAACTTACGGGCATCGGCAAGCGGAATGTTGCCGAGTTTGTTCAGAAGGGCGACTCGCTGCTCCTTCCAAATAATCACGCCGTAGGTATCTTCGAGAATCTCTTCCAAAATCAGGTGGTCGTAGTGAGGTGTTTCCTGTCCGTTGCACCGCTTCACAAATGTTTTGACAGATTCAAAGCCTGCGTATTGCTCGCAAACGAGTGCCAGTATGGCGGCAAGGTCGTCGTAACTATTCGGTTTTATGTCCACACCGTCTAGACTGCCGCCGACGACACCGTCAAGGTTTCCGTGATGAAAAAATTCAAGCACTGTTTGGTTTTCATTTTCAAGATTTTCATTTACCAAGTCGTCAATGTCGATTTTTTGTCCCGCTGCTTCGATAAGCCGAAGGGTCTCGTCGATAATGGCTTCTAACCTCCGCTGATGGAGTGATTTTTTATTTTCAGGCATTGTCATTGCTGCTGTTGTAAGGGTTAAAGTTATACATATTACGATAGCAAAAAAAACAAAACAAGTCTATTGATGTCTATTATGATATAGGGATATTTTTAACATTTACCGGATACAAAGTATCCGGCTCTCGTGATTTGTACTCTTTTGTACTCTTTTAGCATAAAAAAATAAAAACGTTGCCGCACCGAGAGCCGGCGACTGTGTCGCCGTACTTGCCGCCGCACTGCCGCACTTCGGAGCCGCAATCGTAAAATTGCAATAAAAAAGCCCCTTCCCCGCGTCCGGGAAAGAGGACAGTCCACCGTAAAACCGCTAGCGGTTCACGAATGACTCCTTCGGATTATTGCTACTTCCCCTCTAAAAATTCGATAATTCTGTACTCGCACTCTTTTTGCCTGTATTTGAAGGCATCGTAAGTCCATTGTGGAATAGTCAGCAATTTCTTAACTGCTTCATATTCCGACCCATTGTATTTTTCCTTCTTGTCCGTCCACACAGCATCGCTTGCGCGGATATTAGGACCTTTTTCCAACATCACAAGGTTTCCCAACTGCCCTTTTGCTTCCTCTTTTTGTGCTGGTGTCCACCCGTCTCTGGTTCCCCCGTAATTCTTTGGAAGAATGTGTTCAATCTCCCCCAACGGAACAAATCCCGCATCGTCGCCTCCGTGCAGCAACAGTTCTAAAAGATAGACCATTGCGTTACGACTCGACTTTTTCCTGATTTCTATTTCAATCCTCTTTCTCTCTACGTCATTATCGTAACTCCAAGGAAGATGTCCCAATGCGGCTGCCGATGCTGCAAAAATTTGCCTTTTAGAAGTCCCACTATTGACGAACGAAAGGCGGGCAATTTCACGGAAAAAATGGATTCCCTCTTTTACTTTTTCCGATGATAACTCGATAATTTTGCCGTCTTTGCCAATGGCATTCCCAAACAGCCAAACGAGAAGCGGTATTATACCGTCCCGTTTTTTTAGTCTTTGAATTGCCGTTAGCCAATTCGTAAGTGCTGGATATGGATCCTTGTCTTCTTCCCCAAAAAATTGGCTAACCACTACGGACAGGGATTCTATGTCCTTCATCACTTTGTCCCAAGTAAATTTCTTGTCCTTGCCGCCGATTTGGTGCCAATCACCGTTTTCGATTTTTTCCTTTTCTTCATCATCTTTCAATCGTTCGATTTTCGATTTGCCGAGATTTGTTCCGCGCAAGAAAAAATCGCGAAGCCCCACGGTGTCGTACGTAACTTCGTGTTGTGCCCGCAAGACGTGCATATACACACGAAACAGTTCTGTCATCGCGGAGTAAGGTTTACCGGGTTGTTTTGAATCCAGTAGTTGCTTTACTGCATTTCGGCGTTTTGCATCTCCGTCTTCGTCGGTTGTATCGCCGCCTAAATTGGCAACAACACGATCCCATATTTCGCTAAACTCCCCGTCTTTCCTCTCCTTTGCCGCCTGCTCAAATAATTCGGCTTTGAAAATATCACCTTCCGAAAGTTGCATACCGCGGTTGTTGACCGTGTTGAAAATTGTCAGCGCACTGTCGCGGTCAGCCGTTTCTATCAATAATAGATAAACTCGGTCCTGCACATACGTTTTGAATTTGACAAGTTTATTCTTTGCTGCATCCTTATCACGCGCATCAACGTCAAAAAATGCTTTTATCTGCTTTCTGAAGAATTTAGAATTCAAAGCGTGATTACTTCCCTCGTAACCT
>JAITQJ010000164.1 GCA_031288955.1 Planctomycetaceae bacterium
AGAGGTATCGGCAAGTTTCCGACCTCTATCGCCCTCGTCGGAATGCGCGACCTGAAAGATTATCTGACGGCGGCAAAAGACGGCAAAACGGTCAATCCCGGTTCGCCGTTTAACATTAAACAAGATTCCGCCGTCATCAGTAACTTTACGCAAAACGATGTCGGCAGACTCTTTGCCCAACGCACAGAAGAAACCGGTCAACAGATTACGCCGGAAGCATTGGCGTACGTTTGGGAACAATCCTGCGGACAGCCTTGGATTGTCAATTCGTTATTTATGCGGGCGACGCTGCGGATACTTGATGAGAAGTGTTACGACACGGTAACGCTGGAACACATTCAGCAAGCCCGCGGGCAAATGATTCTCGCACGGGAAACACATCTTGATGCGTTGGCTTGGCGGCTAAAAGACCAGCGGATTCGCAAGGTGATGGAAACGTTGATGACTGGTGAAGCCGATATGAATCTCGGTGACAGCGAAGGCTTTATGCTGTGTCAGGATTTAGGCTTGGCAATCGTTGAAAACGGCACACCGAAAGTTGCGAATCCGATTTACAAGGAAATTCTTGCGCGGCAAATAACGTATGGAGCGCAACTGGCAATTCAGGAACCGGCGTTCCGTTGGCAGAAGCCGGACGGCACGCTTGATATGGATTCGCTTTTGCGGGAGTTTCAAGGTTTCTGGCAGGAGAATTCGGAAATTTGGGAGGAAACATCCGATTACACCGAAGCATTTCCGCATCTTTTGGTGATGGCATTTTTGCAGCGGATTACTAACGGCGAAGGACGCATCGAACGGGAATATGCTGCTGGTCGTAAACGAATGGACCTGGCTATTGAATTCAAAGAGCGGTGGAACATTATCGAAATTAAACTGTTGCGCGACCGGCAGACGTATGACAAAGTCAAAGCGGAAGGATTGAAGCAGATAGTTGGTTACCGTGATAGTTTTTCGTCAACGCTTCGGCTGAAGGACGGCGAAAAGATACCTTGTTATTTGTTGATATTTGACCGCCGTTCGGAAGGCAAAAAGTTACCTTGGGAACGGCGGCTCACCTGGAATGTCGAAGGCGATGTTGCCGTCATCGGATGCTGAAATTACAGCGATTATAACTGCCGGTTACGATGAATTGAATTTATTTTCTGTCAGGAAAATATTCATCTGTCGGGTCAAATTTCGGCAAAACCGTGATGAAAGTTTTCGCTTTGCCGACGAGGCAATGTACCGTGCCGGGCGGAATATAGAACGCCATATCGGCGTGCAGCGGTATGTCTTTACCGTCAATTTGCATTATAGAACCAGGTTCGCAGGATATGACGTAATACACCTCTGTTAGTTTTTTGTGATAGTGAGCCTTCGCCGTTTGGTCAACGTCAGTACGGTGAATCGTGCCGGGAAAATTCTTTTCATCAATCAGTCCCCGACGAGATGTGCCGCACGGACACGGCACACCTGCAAGTGTTGTAAAGTCAACTACCCGGTACGGTATTTTCACGTTGTCCCCCTTTGTTAAAAGCACGTTTGCTTCCGGTGCCGCCGTTTGAATGTTCGGTGTTAAATCGGTCTTCAAATCGCCGCAAGCCGCTTGAATCAGTTGCACGACGAGTTGCCTGTTGTTTTTATCCTGCCAGTATTTATCATGATGTCCGAAAGCACTGTAGAAGACTCGTCCGCTGCCTTCCTTGCGTCCCCAGACAATCGGTACCGGAGGACGGTTATACATTTTGCCTTTCATTCCGGCGGTATCAAGGACGGCAAAGACGTGCAAATCGCTGTTAAAGTTTTTATGAACGTACCATTCCTCAAAAATTCGGTAACTTTTTCCCGATTTTTGAAACCAAGGGAACGGTGTCGGCTCAATGACGTTGACGGTTCCGTCCTGATGTTCGCCGTGTACCGTGAATTCGGCTCCGATAAAACGAGTGTAATCCGTAATTTTGTCCGGCGGAGTTGACTGATAAATATCGCCGCCGGTGCGGTTGGAATCGGTTGACGGATGAAAGCCGACAAAACCTTTTCCGCTCTGCACGGCATTGACAAGATTTTTCCAACCGTTTTCGGTCAATGCCCAATCGGAATGACCTTTTGCGCCTTTGGACAAATCGCCGCTGGTTTGAAACAGAAAGGCATCGTATTGGGACAAGTCCTTATCAAAAACAGAGCCGTCTTTGGTGCAGACGGTTTCGATGCCGACAGTTTTGCAGACTTCGGTGACGGCGTTGTCGGAAACGGACGGTTTCCCGTCTTTAGACACGACGGTAGAGTGTTCATATCCAGCAGATAGCGAGAAATACAGCACTTTGCGTTTCGAGTCAACTCCGTCATCAGCCGTTAGACCGGCAATACAGACAGCCTCTGTTAAAAAAACGATAGCAAAACGCAGGAATAAGTTGTACCGTGTTATCATCGCCGTTCTCGCTTGAAAAGTGTCATTAGTATAATATTAACATCTGACAACGCCCAATGCAACTATTTCCGGCAATGTTTAACGCTTCTGCTTCGCAAACCTTTATGCTGCACTTTGAAGGAATGTGAGTTCCGTTTCAATCACCGAAAAGAAAATCTATACAATATCGTCAAAAAATTACTAAAAAATACATAAGATGCTAGGGCGTGTTGACACTAATTTCTCAGATAAATAGCGGTGTTAGCGAGTACGATGAAGGCGTTATAGGTTTCGTCTAACTTATCGTATCGGGTACATATTCGCCGGAACTCCTTTATTTGACGGAAGTAACGTTCGACTATGTTGCGGTGTTTGTACAACTCCTTATCATATCTCCACTTGTATCTTCGATTTTTCTTCGGCGGCACCACCGGCTTCATTTTGCATTTTCTTACCTTTTTGCGGCACGCATTACCCTCATACGCCTTGTCCATCAACAAAGGCTTTCCGTGACAAATATCCTGCGGTATTGCCTCCATTAACTTCTGTCCTTCCGGGTCGTCTGCCGCAGAACCCGGCGAGAGACTACGGACTATCGGCAAAAGCCGAAACAACTATTGACCACGCTAAAAAAGTGGATTAGAATAGCATCTGAATCGTCCCCTTTTTAGGCAAGTATCTAATGCCCGCCCTATCCTTTTTCTAAAAGTAGCAAAGATGACAACAAGACGTAATTTTCTAAAATCTTCCGCTGCCGCAACTGCAATGACGGGTTTGACACCGTATTTTTTTTCCGGTGTTCAAGCGGCGCAAACCGAAGCCGCAAGCGACCGCTTGCAGGTCGGATGTATCGGAGTCGGCGGAATGGGCGGTTCTGATGCGCTAGATTTTTCGCAACTTGCTGATGTCGTTGCCGTCTGCGACGTGGATAAAAACCGCGCAGACGCTGTATCGAATAACCAGAAAATCGGCAAGTTTCGTAACGATAAAAAAATGGGTAAGCCCGATGCGTTTCAGGATTACCGCAAGATTCTTGAACGCAAAGATATTGACACCGTCTGCATTGCCACGGTTGACCATTGGCACATCAAAATTGCTATTGAAGCATTACAGGCAGGAAAAAATGTCTTTGTGCAAAAACCATTGACATTGACAATCGAAGAGGGACAACTTTTACGTAACGCGGTTAAAAAGTATCCGCACTTGACCGTTCAGGTCGCTTCACAACAGCGCAGTGAACGCAACTCGTTTGCTGCTGCGTGTCTGATGGTTCGTAAAGGTTTGCTCGGCGGCATCAAACGTTTCACGGCGGATATCGGACAGGCAAATCCCGGCGGTCCGTTTGCGAAAGGAACGCCGCCGGCAAATCTCGATTGGGATATGTGGTTGGGACAAACACCAAAGGTCGATTACATTCCTCAGCGGTGCCATTATATGTTTCGTAACTGGATTGAATACAGCGGCGGGGCGTTGACCGATTGGGGAGCGCACAATGTGGACTTTGCTGTTTGGGCAATGAACATCAACGAAAACAGCGGCATCATTCGCATTCGTCCGTTTTCTGTCAGAATGGGAGTACCGTATAAAGACGGTTATCCGACAAAGGACGATTGTTATAACACGCCGTTAGATTTCACACTCCTTGTTGAGTTTGAAAACGGAGTAGAACTTATTGTAACCAGTGATTCGATAGACGGAACCGGTGTGTTGATTGAAGGGACAAAGGGACGGGTTCACGTTGACCGTCCAAGAATTAAGGGAAAACCAATGCAGGACGGCGTGCAGAAACAGATAACAGCCGATGATTACAAAGAATTATTTCACGGCAAGGATTGTTTCAAATACAGCGGTCGGGATTTCACCTCGCACAAAGAGAATTTTATTGACTGCGTTAAGAACGGCGGATTGCCGGTTTCCGATGTTGTTTCCACAGTGCAAACGATGGCGGTTTGTCATCTTTGCGGCATCGCTGCCCGCTTGTATCGGGAAATCCGCTGGGATACGAAAACAGAAACAATTCTCGGCGACGACCAAGCCTCCGCTTTCCTTGCCCGTGAACGGCGTAAAGGTTATGAGATTCCAAGCGTGTGATGGTTGCGGAAAATGATGTAAAAATTCCCTGATTATACTGGTGACGGTTGAAAATGGGGATTTTTTAGTATTGCATATTCCTTGTTTTTAAGGATCAAACGTAAAATAAAAACCGAAGTTTCAATAATTTTCAGTGGCATTGCCTAGCATCTCGTGTATTTTCTAGTAATTTTTTGATGACATTGTATAGATTTTCTTTTCGGTGATTGAACCGGAACCCACACTCCCTTAAGTGTAGCATAAAGGTTTGTGAAGCACAACCATTGAACTTTGCCAGTCTTCGTTTGGCAGGACCAAGCGGCGGTCAAGCCTGCCGACGCGGGCGAACACCGTCAAAAGGAAGTAATATTGCCGTCATTTGCCGCCCTTCGAGGCGGCTTTTTTATGCCCCTGAAAGCGAAACAATGCGGCGAAATACGCGGTCTTTCGATACAACCATTTTACAACCGGCGTTTTCGCAAGACGTAATCTATTGTTAAATAGAGAGTTATGCGGTTTGCGTTCTGAATTATGGACAGCGACGACTGCCCACGTGTCGGTTATTGCGGTTATTTTAATTAGAAATAATTATAACGGACGTTCCGAGCCGCTAACGCAAGTTAGCGGCTTTTCTTATCGTCATCTTGCGATAGCGGCTCTGCGGAGGGACGGTTCTTTCGTCTCCGTGGAAAATCGGGTACAATGTCTCCGACGATGACCGTAAGCGGTGAACAATCCCAATCCCCCCAACTAACCGACTATGTCTGCACATTCCCGACTTGCAAAATGTTTTCTCGCTGATGAAGCCCGAACCGATTGGCACAATCAGACGCTTTGGATTGTCCGGCAAAAACGGGATAAAATGGCTGCGTCCGTTCCGAATTGGGAACAACTGCGGGAGACGGCTTCCGCTGTCAAAGAACATACGCTTGCTCATCTCGACACCTATCTCGAAGAGTTTGAACAAAAAGCATCAGCAAACGGCGTGAACGTTCTCTGGGCGAATGATGCTGCCGAATTTAACGGAATAATGCTCGGCATCATCCGCAAACATAATGCGAAACATATCGTCAAAAGCAAGTCAATGCTGACCGAAGAATGCGGAATGAACCATTTTCTCGCCGACAACGGTATCGAAGTCGTTGACACAGATTTAGGCGAACGCATTATTCAGTTTCGCGGCGAAATGCCGAGTCACGTGGTTTTGCCCGCAATACATCTGAAGAAAGAAGAAATCGGCGAAACCTTTCATCAGAAACTCGGCACGAAAAAAGGGGCGAGCGACCCTGTGTATCTGACGAAAGCCGCCCGCACACATCTTCGGGAAAAATTTCTCGCCGCCGATTTAGCAATTACCGGTGTCAACTTTGCCGTTGCCGAAACAGGCGGTGTTACCGTTTGCACGAACGAAGGCAATGCGGATATGGGAGTGCAGTCCGCCTCCGTTCAGGTGCATTGCGTCGGTATCGAAAAACTAATTCCGAAACAAAATGACCTCGGCTTGTTTACACGCTTGCTGGCAAGAAGTGCGACGGGACAGCCGGTAACAACTTATACGTCGCATTATTTGAAACCGAAGCCGGACGGGACGATGTATATTATTATTGTCGATAATGGTCGTTCGCAGCGGCTCGGTAATGCGGATTATGTTAAATCGCTTAAATGCCTGCGCTGCGGGGCGTGTATGAACACGTGTCCTGTTTATCGGCGGAGCGGCGGTCATAGTTACGGTTATTTGATTCCCGGTCCGATTGGTGCGGTACTTGCGCCGCACACGGATGCCCGTCGGTACAACGGATTGCCGTTTGCGTCATCGCTCTGCGGTTCGTGTAATAATGTCTGTCCGGCAAAGGTCGATATTAAAGAACAGATATACCGTTGGCGGCAGGATTTATCGCAGCGGCATCTAACACCGTTATCGAAACGTTTGATGATGTTCGGAGCGGCATTGGTCTTGTCGCATAACCGGCTGTACAATGCGGCAGGGGCATTAGCCCGTTGGGGTTTACGCTGGATGCCGCGTTTTGTGGTATATTTTCCGCTGAATGTTTGGGGTAAGGGACGTGAAAATCCGCTGCCGCCGCCGGAATCGTTCAAACAATGGTACCGCAAACACCGGCAAGGTAATCACAACGGTTAACTATCAAATGGATTATGGACTTCTCGACTTCGGCGGCGGGCGGCGTTTAGAACGTTTCGGGACACACGTCTTTGACCGAGTCTGTCCGGCTGCGTCAGAAGAAAAACAACTTCCCGATATTTGGAACCAAGCCGATGCGCGGTATGACGGCACGTGGTCAAAATATCCGCCCCCGCAAACCGTCAGTTTCGGCATTATGCAACTCGAAGTCCGCTGCACGCCCTTTGGACACCTCGGCGTTTTTCCCGAACAAATGTCCAACTGGCAGCAACTCGCTGCTGAACGGAAAGAGAATCTGCGGATTTTGAATCTCTTCGCTTATACCGGCGGAAGTTCTATCGCCGCCGCAAAATCAAACCCCAACGCCGAAGTCGTTCACGTCGATGCCGCCAGAGGTATCGTTGAGTGGGCAAAACACAATGCGGCACTGAACGGTATTCATTCGATACGCTTTATTACCGAAGATGCCCGAAAGTTTGTTCAGCGCGAATTGAAGCGGGGCAGGCGTTATGATGCGGTGATTCTCGACCCGCCGAGTTATGGACACGGGGTCAAAGGTGAACCGTGGAAAATCGTCTCTGACCTGCCGTTTTTGCTCGCCGACATTGCCTTACTGTTGAGCGATGAACCGGCGTACATTTTATTGACCGCACACACCGCCGGCGACAAAAATGCCGGCGGACCGGCAGCCTTCAAGATAATGCTGACGGAGGCGGGTATGTACCGTAAAGCGAATTTTATGACAGAAACGTTTACAATGCGTATTCCGTCATCTAACGGCAGCGAACTCGCCGGCGGCTACGGCGTTTGGTTAAAAAGAAATTCCTCTTGACTCATTTTCAGAAAATCAGTATAAACCGCTGATAACGTTTGTCCGTACTGATGACGCACTATGAACATTTGGAATAAAGTATTTATCGCTGGTGTGATTGTGTTGGCGATTGTCATTCTCGTATTGGGAGCCGCCGAAATGAAAATTCGCGGTACCGGTCTGAAAACGACTGATGCACTTCAGGAAAAAATCGACCGGACTGAAGCGGACATCGCCCAGATTAAAGACGGTTCGTCGCCGAAAAAAAAACTCACGGAAAAGAGCGGTACTGAATTAAGTTTTGAGGAACTCCGAAGTAAATTGACCGTTCAACTGGCACAGCGGGGACGTTCCTGGAACAACTGCATCGTTTCAGAATCCGAAGAATCGATAAAAATCCGAACATTGCCGCCGAATAAAATTGAGGGGGCAGATGCCGACAGTGCCAAACCGATGCAGCAGGTCGAAGTGCAACTCGTCATTACCGAACCGCTGACCGGCGAAGGAACGAACGCCGTCGTTGCTGTACCGGAGTCCTTAAAGGGCGTTGTCTATGCGTTCAAACAGGACGCAAAACCGGCGGCAGGCGGAGCAGATAAAGCCGTTTTTCTGGGACGCTTTACGGTTACATCGGCACCGATTCCAACAAAATATCACGATGTAAAAGGTGATGAACAAAACGCTTATCAGGTTTCGCTTGTAACAGCAGACCCGCTCAACGAGGACGAAATAAAAACGATTGAGGAGGCAGACGGGGCGAAATGGACGCTGCTGCTTTCGCCGCCGAAAGACGTTGCCGAAAGCGACCCCGACAAACGCCGGGATGCTGCTGTCGCATTAAATTACGCATTGAAAGAACGCAATGAATTGACCAACACGACAGAAACATTGGAATCATCGCTTCAGACGTACGAGGAGGCGGAAACGAAATCGCGAACGGAAAACGGCAAAATGGAACAGGACATTGCATTGGAAGAAAAACGTGCCAAAGCAATGCAGGAGAACAGCGGGAACGTAAACAAAACACTCAAAGAGTACGACGCATCGATTCAAAAATTGACGCTGCAACAGGAAAAGATGCAGGTCTTGCAATCGCTGTATCTTGCCAAAATAGCCGAAGCACAACTGAAAGTGAAGCAGAAGATTCAACAGGAAGCCGACGCAGCGGCAGCCGGCGTGAAATAGACGTGAAAAAATAGAGTGTATGTGCGGTGCGGATAGAGTACAATGGACAGTGAAAGGTGAATGATTTTTGTTGGACAAGGAGGACGCGGTTCTCCGCAAACTATTGTTCGCCGTTCCTCGTTCTTTTGGTTTCCTTAAAAGTTAATGCGTATTATCGCTGTTATTGTGTTTGCGGCAATTTTTTGGACAGGCTTGGCGGCAGCCCAGCAGAGCGGAGCGGTGAGCAAATGGGGCAGCAGCGAACGGACAACGTTTTCTGACGGTTCGCACGCCGTTAGTGAAAAATGGGGCAGCGGAACACGCACACGGTTTTATAATGCCGATGGGACATCTTCCGGCAGTGCAACGACATCATCTTGGGGCAGCGGCACGCGGACGCAATTTTACAACAACAGCGGTTCGTCGAACGGCAGTGCCACGACTTCGTCTTGGGGCAGCGGCACGCGGACGCAATTTTACAACAAAAGCGGTTCGCCGGACGGCAATGCCACGACTTCGTCTTGGGGCAACGGCACGCGGACGCAATTTTACAACAAAAGCGGTTCGCCGGACGGCAGTGCAGCGACTTCGGCTTCGGGCAACGGTCGGCGTACGAACTTCAGTAAACCGATAAACAGCGTTGAAAAAAAGTTTGCCGCACCCGGTAAATAGCATTGAACAAAAAAAGCACTGTCCGCTGAACTTTACGCACCGCTTTTGCGGTGAAAAATATCTCTTGCAATTTATTTTTGCCTGTGCTATAATCTCTTGGAGTTTACAGTTTTCAAATTTTGGGCGGTTGAAGTACCGCTGCTAACTCCTAACTGATTCGACAAAATGACACGTGTACTTGTTGCCGATGATTCCTCGACGATGCGGAAAATCATTCTCCGCTCGCTGCAAGCCGTCGGCGTAAAAGATGTTGCAGAAGCCTCCGACGGCAGCGAAGCCGTCGCCATTTTCGCCCCGGGAAAATTCGATATGGTGCTAACCGATTGGAATATGCCCGGAATGACAGGACTCGAAGTTCTCAAAGCCATCAGGGCGCAAGATGCGAAGATTCCCGTCATTATGGTGACGACCGAAGCCGAAAAGACCCGCGTCTTGGAAGCCATTCAAGCCGGCGTAACCGACTACCTCGTCAAGCCGTTCACCCCTGATATGCTCCGTGAAAAATTAGAAAAACACGGATGCTAGATGAATTGATAATTGACAATGAAGAATGGAGAATTGTCAAGAAAACGGACACCGTAACGTTTTGCAGCCGCGCTCCAATTATCATTACCGATACCGGATTATCCGTTACTAATTAAAATGAAAGTGTTTTCAAAACGATTCCTAACGCTGTTGTTTGCCGCCGTACTGTTACCGGCTGGAGTGCTTTGGGCGCAAACGACGACGGACTCGACGAGTTCGTCCACGAGTTCGTCCACGAGTTCGTCAGGCAGTTCGATAGAGAATCCCGACACCGGCTTTAGTCCGATACCCGGCGGAGTTCTCGTTGATGCCAAAGGCGTGCTGCAGCGCAGTACGGTACTTGATTACGGTGCCGTGACGCAAAAGCAACTTGCTGCTGCGAGGAAATCCTACGCGGGAATTTCTGC
>JAITQJ010000173.1 GCA_031288955.1 Planctomycetaceae bacterium
GGTCCTTGGTATCACGCCCAACTCGACCAGTTGAAATTAAAGCCGGCAGACATCAAGAGTTTCGACGATGTTCATAAATTGCCCTTCATCACAAAACAAGTCTTGAGGGACACGTATCCGTTCGGCTTGTTTTCCGTGCCGATGGACAAAATCGTCCGCTTTCACGCCTCCAGTGGTACGACCGGCAAACCGATAGTGGTGGCGCATACCCGCGAAGACCTCGCCGTTTGGGCAGAGGGAGTACACCGGTCATTGCTTGCTTACGGTGTCGGTCCGGGCGATATTTTACAAAACGCCTACGGCTACGGATTGTTCACCGGCGGTCTCGGACTGCACGACGGCGGACAAGCACTCGGCGTTACTGTCGTGCCGATTTCCGGCGGAAATACCGAACGGCAGGTAATGCTTATGCGGGACTTCGGCGCAACCGTCGTTTCCTGTACGCCCTCTTATTTTCTGCATATTATCGACAAAGCCGCCGAAATGGGAGTTGACCTGCGGGAGTTGCCGATTCGGGTCGGGGCGTTCGGTGCAGAACCTTGGTCAGACGAAATGCGGCAGCGGATTGAAGCCGATGCCGGTATCAAGGCGTACGATATTTACGGTCTAACCGAAATCTGCGGACCGGGAGTCGGGGCGGAATGTATTCATCAGAACGGAACGCATCTTTTTGAAGACCATTTTTACCCGGAAATCATTGACCCCGACACGTTAGAACCGCTGCCGGACGGTCAGGTCGGCGAACTCGTCTTTACAACGCTTGACCGTTTTGCTATGCCGATGCTCCGCTACCGGACGCGGGACTTGACGGCATTGATTGCCGAAGAATGTCCTTGCGGACGGACAATACGGCGTATGAAACGCATTAAAGCCCGAAGCGACGATATGATTATTATCCGGGGCGTTAACGTTTTTCCCGGTCAAATCGAAGCAGCAATGCTGCAAATCGAAGGGACAACGCCGCATTATCAAATCATTTTAACGCGGGAATTCGGCGGCTTGGACGAAATCGAAGTTAAAGTAGAAGTGCAGCCTGAATTTTTCAGCGATAAAATTAAGGACGTGGAATCGTTCCAGAAATTAGTACGTCACGAGATTCACCGTATTACGGGTATTCACGTGCGGGTGTCTTTGGTGCAGCCCGGCAGTATCCCTCGCAGCGAAGGTAAAGCCAAACGAGTCATCGATAAACGAGTCATTTAACAACCGCAGTGACAGTATTATGAGTATCAATCGTTTGATTTTAGGGGGTATTGTCCTCTTTGCGGTCGGTATCGTCGCCGTTTTGACAGTATTTTCCTATTCGGATATGACGAAAATGATCCGGCGGCAGACAACCGACTTGGTTTCCGTTGAGAGCCGCGTCAAAGAGTCGAATGCGCGTCTTGCGGAAACGTTCAATACCAGCGTACAAACTGTCGGTGCGGAAATGTTCGAGTCAACAGGTCATTGGGCGATTGTCGAACTCCGCGGTATCGGCGAAGACACGGCTGCCAAAGTCAAAGCGGTGATGGATACGCCGTTTGTATTAGCCCGTGATTTGAAAACTTCGCTGTTGTTTCAAAAACTCTCGGCAGAAGCCGACAAAACTGTCCCGAACAGGAATCGCACCGAAAAGTTTCTGCGGTACTATTTAGACAACCATCCCGAAATTTCGGCAGTGTTCAGCGGTTGGGAAAAAAATCAATTCGACGGTAAAGACGCTGAATTCACCGGCAAGGAAAATTTTGACCCCGAAATGGCTGTTACCAACAAAGACTACAAATCTGAAGGGGCATTTTTGCCCTGGTTCTACCGCGATACCGATGCCGAAACGAAAAAGCCGAAAATCGTCAAAGCGTTTCTTGACGATTATCTCGTAAGCGACACCGGCTATTACACCGTGCCGCGTGATACTAAAAAGGAGTACATTACCGAGCCGTATATGGATTCAGACTATCCGATTGCTTCGTTCTGCGTGCCGATAATGCAGGGCGAAAAATGTCTCGGTGTCGTCGGCATTGATGTTTCGCTCATCTTGCTAAGCGACATCGTGCGCGAAAGTAAACCGTTCGGCAACGGCTTTGCAATGCTTGTTTCGCCGCAGGGAGCGATTATTTCGCACCCGAATGAAAAGATAAACTTTACAACAGAAAAAAACGAAGAGGGCAAAGAAGAGCAGGCTTACCGCGACATCAATACGGTAAAAGAATTAGCACAAACGGCTCAATGGATTAAGGAAAAAAAGACGGATATTTACACAAGCAAAACGATGACCGGCGTTGAAGGCGGGGAAATGCTGGTTGCGCATTTGCCGGTACAATTCGGTTCATATCCGGCACATTGGACGCTTGTCGTTGCTGCTCCGGTAACGAGTGTGATGGCAAACCGCAATGCTGTTCGGAAGCAGTTTGACACTGTAATAAAGCATTTTAATGAACAAAACCAGGAGTTTATCGGAACGTTGAGTACGCACACCGACGAGGTGAAGAACGTGGCGCAAGCGAATGCGAAAAAAACTTTTATCCGTTCGGGCTGCGTTGCTGCCGGCGTGTTATTTTGTGCTGTCATTGTCGGTATTCTTTTTGCCAACAAGGTGAATCATTCAATCAATGCGCGGGATTTTTGGTACCGGCAGATTCTTGATGCGTCAACAGACCCGATTTCGGTGATGAATCAGCAGAAAAATGTCGAGTTTGTGAACACCGGAGGATTGAAGTTACTGCAAAAAGAGTTGCCGGAGTGTCACGGAAAAACCGTCGAAGACGTTTGGCAGACCGTCATCGGCAGCGAATTCAGCAACTGCGGTCTTCGGTATTTAGAAAAAACCGGCAGTGCCGACTCGACAGTGAATTTTGCCGATGAAGATTGGGACGTAACCGCCAAACAGATTGTCAACGCACAGGGGGC